>JAOUQB010000434.1 GCA_029879555.1 Nitrospirota bacterium
GGATACAGCAAAAAGAGAAACGGATCATGGAACGTCCCAAGTCCACAAATTGGGCAGACCACAGAAGTCCATTGGCTATTACACGATAAAAGGCTTATACTTTTCACCCTACCGACACCAGGAAGTTCGTCAGGTCTGTCATATATCATTAACAAGGAGGTCGTTATGCAGCGTTCAGTCCGTTCATTGTTATTCGTCGGGGCGTTGAGTTTTTTGGCGATGGGGTGTATGTCCACCCCGGCCATGAGCGAAGGCGGGCCAGGCCCCGCGCAAGGATATGACATCCATGTGCAAGCCCCACATATGATGCCAGACGGCACACCAGGAGGTCCGTTCCATCATTATTGCAAAGGGATTAATGACAAGATTTTGCAATGTCTGTTGTTTGAAACTACCGAAGCCAATGCTCCCCTGGTGGCCATTGAATATTTCGTGGCCAAAGACCTTTCACGAACATTGCCATTAATTCAATGGCATCGTTTCTTCCACGATCATAAAGTGGAAATTGCCACAGGACGGGTACAAATTCTAGACATCGATGATCCCGAAAAGGTGAAAGCCATTGCTGAGGCAGCGGGTAAAACTGACGGCGTCATTTATCACCTATGGCAAAAAGGGCAAGCATTTCCAGATGGGACCGTCACATTCCCACAATCACTTGGCCATTCTTTTCCTCAACCTGAATAAGCAACCTTCTCTGAACGGGGGATCTGACAGATCCCCCGTTCCTCCCAAAGGATACACATGATGGGTAACCAGAGAATCACCATAATAGTGATGGCTTGTGGACTCGCTCTACTGGGAGTGTGTCACGTCCCCACGACCTTTGCGGCAGACCAATCAGTATTGCAACCACGGGTTCCGGCCACTCAAATCAAAGAGGCTCGGACCTGGACAAACCCCTTCCCCGCGACTCCTGAGAACATTGAAAAAGGCCAAAAGATTTTTCATTCCAAAGCGTTTTGCGTAACCTGTCATGGGCGAGACGGCAAAGGTCTGGGGAATATTCCAGGGCTTCGTGGCAAACTCCCACGAAACTTTACGGACAAAACCTGGCAAGCGGCCAGGACGGATGGGGAATTGTTTTGGATCTTGAAAAATGGGAGTCCTGGAACAGATATGGCCTCATTTATCCCACTCGTCTTAACTGAAGAAGAGGCCTGGCATGTTTTATTATACGTCAGATCATTTGGGATTGAGACAAAACCAGATAAATAATAAAGGGGGTTTCTATATCATGGGCGTAAAAAGGAGGCCGGCATGAAAAAGCATTGCTTGATGTTAGGAATCATTTGTGGCTTTGTAGTCGGCTGGGGAATTCCCTCCGGTGAAGCCTATGAGGTTTGGGTAGCGGACCAATCCGACACGGCTAAAGAAAGTGGGGGATTTTTGTATGTGTATGATGGCGCACAACTCGCTGCTGATCCTGCCAAAACCAAACCCACACTCACAGTTGACGTGGCAAAAGAGATCAATGATTTTTGTCAAAAATCCACTCAGAAAAACGTTCGACGGCCTCATATGATCTTTGTCACGAAAGATCAGAAGCACGCACTCGTGTCTTTTTTATCCGGTCATGTCCTCGTAATGGATACGGCTTCCAAAAAACCCGTCGCATGCCTTTCCACGGGGAAAAACGTTCACGCAGCCTGGCCGACCCCAGATCAATCAATGGTGATCGCCGCTAACATTGCGGAGAAGAAATTGATTCGGATTTGGACAAACTATCAGGCGGGGACGTTTTCGTATGATCCCCAAAAGGATGTACTGGATTTGCAAGCACTTGAAAATGGAGAACGGCCAGATAATGCTCCCATTTGTCCGATTACCGAGGAAACAAGTACCCATGCGTTCGTCACATTGCGTGGGGGGGGACTGCTCGTGGTTGACGTCAAAGAAACACCCATGAAGGTCACCACAACGTTAACGAACAATGAAATTCACCCGGCGGGTTGTGGCGGCTATCAGATCGGCAAGACGATGTATCTGAACTCTGGTGGGGGATGGCCTATCGCGCCGCTTTCCTATGACGTGTATGCCGTGAGTCTTTCGGGCCTGCCCAACTCGGTCTCGGCTAAATTGCTCTCCACCCGCGATACACAATTTTCGGATTCGCACGGTCTTTCGGGAGTGGGCGACTATCTCTGGAATGTGGATCGGGCAGGAAATATGATTGAGGTCATTGATTCCATTTCCAATTTCAGCGTCAATACGATTTCACTCGTGGGGGCACAGAGCGATGATCCCGCCCCGGACCTCATTGAGTTCGCTCCGGACGGCCACTACGCCTTTGTTAACTTGCGTGGACCGAATCCGTTGACTGGAAATGCCAAGGATGTCAATAATGCCAAAGGATCAACTCCTGGCCTGGCTGTGATCAAGGTATTACAGGCCGGAAAAAGTGGTGAAGTGATTGGTATTTCCCGCCTCACCAATATGGTAGACGGCAAAGAAACAGCCGATCCGCATGGCTTGGCCGTTGTGCATCCCTAATTTATTCCATGTGCGAGCATGGCCTCATGTCGAGGCCATGCTTCGAACCACATCTAGGAAGGAGGACTTGACGTATGACGGTTATGCCTCTCGTCATTCTGACAACCTGGCTCGCGTTCACCTCAGTTGAAACGCCCTCCTCCACGCCTTTTCTATCATTGCCTCCAGAACCCGACGAAACAACACGTATTGACGAAATCTACGATCAAGAGTCTCGACTGTTTCTCTCTCTCTATTCCCTCAGCGGCAATGGAACAGTGGACTACGTCACGGGCCGTACAGTCGAAGGACATATTCGCAGTAGCTATGGCAATCCGGTCTACTATCTGCCGGAGCATCCGATTTTTTATTGGTGGAATCATACGATGTTCAACGATCCCCAACTGGATGGCGTGAACGGGAATGAGCTGGTCTATCAGGAAGAAACCGATTTTGATGTATCGCGATACAAACCGTGTGTCTTCAATGGCCAGCCTTGTTAGGACATAAGGACAGTCATGGCAATCCCCAACATGTTCCGC
>JAOUQB010000435.1 GCA_029879555.1 Nitrospirota bacterium
AGATTGCTGGGCAGCAATCAGCCAGGTTTCGGGGCTCTCGGTATCGGGATAGTGCTGAGGAAGTCGATGTTCTTCCCATTGTTTTTCAAGAAAATTGATGACGTGCCATCGATCTCGCCAGGAGAGCCCTTTAACAAAAAGCAAACGGGTCAGGGGGGGGACCCATGACAGACGTAAGGGTGGAGGCAGGGTGATGGGCTTTCCCTCTTCCCCGCCAAATTCGAGGCCTACTGATTGAGATGGTTGGATGGGCCATTCAACGCTTAATTCCTGCAGCAAAGCCCATGTTTGGTGATAAAAACCATGGAGCACGAAAGGAATTGTTTGGTGTTTGGCTGCGGTTGAGACGTGGTTTGATGAAGAAAGTGTACCTGATTCTCTTGTCCCTATGAGCTGATCGGTTGGTTGCAGGCAATGGGGGATGTCGATAAGGCTAATATGAAATCCATAGTGAAGGAGCCGGTAGGCGGTCACCAACCCTGTGAGATTGTTTCCGAGTATGAGCGCGTGGCGAGTCACATGGATGGCGCGGCATGGCGGGTGAATAAGGACCGCACCCATATGCCGGAAGCAATGCTCAGGCGTTGCAATGACGAGACGCGGGTGCGGGGGCCAAAAACTGGATAATTCTGTGTCTCAATTTTTTTGAGAATCGTGCTATAGACTCCTCGCATGATTTCTGAAACCACTAATGCTTTTTGATCGGAAGCGGGAAGGCGGTGAAGAATGTCATGGGCTTGTTGGTAGTACCCTCGGGCTCGTGCACATTGAAATTTCATGAATTCCGTAAGGGCCGGAGATGACTGTTGGTTCAGCAAGTCCTCCACAGAATACCCAAATCGCTGAAAATCTTCTTGTGGGAGGTAGACCCGATTTTCCTTTGCATCACTATACAGATCGCGAAGCATATTGGTTAATTGAAACGCCAAGCCTAATGCCACGGCATAATCTTCGGCTTTAGGCGATCGGGTTTGGAAAATTTTGAGGCAGATTAAGCCGACGACGGATGCGACACGATAGCAGTAGGGATACAAGTCCGAAAACGTGGCGTAGCGATTGATGGTTAAGTCCATTTCTACGCCGGTGATCAATTCTTGAATAAGCTGTTCCGGAATATCAAATGTTTTCAGGTGTTCGGCAAGGCTAATGGTCACGGGAAGGGTGGGATGCCCTTGATAGGCGGCGGAGACTTCTTGCCGCCATGTGGCTAAGACCTCTAATGGTTTACTGCTTGGTGGGGGATCGTCGACTGCGCTATCGACCATTCGGCAGAGAGCGTAAATCGTGTACATGGCTTCTCGTCGTGGTCGAGGAAGGAAGAGAAAGGAGTAATAGAAATTACTCCCGCTTTCTTTCGTGTAGGTGGTGCAGATTTGTTGCGCGTCGGTTGGCGAGAGAGGTGACATTGATAATTGTAGAAAAACAGATTCTGTGATTGTGTCGGTTTTACGAGTTGTTCTGAGTGCTTGACACTAGCAAGGATCGTCTTGCTGGTTCAATTGTGGAAGCACTCGAGGTTGACAGGAGATTGGGAATTGCTACAGACGAGGATACCGGTAGAAGGAAAAGGCGCTTTTGGGCCCTCCTGAAGTTCAGGCTTGAGTTGGAACTGATATGCCTCAGGTGGACCCCATCATGATTTCTTGAGTTTCTCTTCGGAAACCCATCCCATTTTTCCGGTTATCGTTCTTACCTGATAGATCCAACCATGCAGTTGCTGAAGGCCATCAAGAATCGTCAGTGGTTCTCCCGCTTTGACAATCGGGCCAGGTTCCGAGTTCGTGGGATTTCCCATGAGCATAGACTCCTGTAATCCCTCAGTCAGTACCACGGTTTGATTTTCATGGAACATTGGCGGGAACATTTCTTCTACAGACGGTCCTGAGGCGGCCTCCTCAAGGCTTTCTGCGGTATGCATTGATGGCGAATTGGGGCTATTCCGTGTTGGGGCATTAAGGAACCAATAGACCACACCACCCACAAGTACAAGAAGGAGGAGCCATAACAGTGGACGACGGGAAGGAGGTTTTGATTGATGCAGGTCATCTTCTTCAAAGCCTTCATCGAAATCCAAATCTTTGTCAGAATCTTCGGCAAATAACACCGCCCAACCTGACGGACGCGGTAGTGGATACATGGTGGCAATAGTAGCAGTCATAACCCCGATCTCCTTTTCAAGGAAAGACGGCACATGCATGATCTTGCATGATGTGTCTGCGTATTGAAAATAGTTGAGGAATGGTTGGCGTTAAACACGATCCCAATAGTAAACTTAATTACCACCACTCTTATCTCCTGTCAAATGTCGCGTGACCTGGTTGTTCAGTTTGGAGGGTGGGCTTTGAACCGAATTTGGCACACTTGCCATCGCGGGATTGGTGAGAGAGAATTGTCTTGTGACAGAGCTGAAGGAGGGGCCGTATGAAATCGTATCGAGAAGAATTGTGGTTTCATACCCAATCGCGTCGAGAATATGTGAATATTACCCCACAAGTGGAACGGGTTGTTGAGCAGAGTGGGGTTCAGGAAGGTTTGGTGCTGGTCAATGCCATGCATATCACGGCCAGCGTGTATATTAATGATGATGAACAGGGCTTGCTTCAGGACTATGAACATTTCCTGGAGCGATTGATTCCTCATGCTGCCGACTATCAACATAATCTGACCGGTGAAGATAATGGGGATGCACACATTAAACGCCAAATCATGGGAAGAGAAGTGGTGGTGGCCATTACGAATGGGGCCTTAGATTTTGGTCCGTGGGAGCAAATCTTTTACGCAGAATTTGATGGCGGGCGTCGGAAGCGCGTGTTAGTCAAAGTCATTGGCGAATAACATGTTGGCAAATAGGTGCAGGTAATGGGAAAATGATGGTGCGATTGAATGGTTTCGTCCAAGGGCTTCTTACATATTCTTTCATGTTTGAAAAGGTAAATACTGCTCATGTCCAGTTGGTACCGTCCTGATCCTCTCACTCGTGACCTGATTCATCTCATCAATG
>JAOUQB010000048.1 GCA_029879555.1 Nitrospirota bacterium
AGGCTTCGAGAGTGTACACTTGCTTTGAAAATCCTGTTGTGCCTGTCCCAAGCAGGGACTCTTCACATTCTGCCTTGTCGCGCGAAAAGGTCGCCTGACTGACACCGGCTTTGTACCATTGCACCGATGTGGTTGAGCACCCGAAGGATAGGAGTAGAGCCCATGACAACAAGGCCCATGTATGTGTATTGACCATGATGGCGCTATTAATAGTTAATGGTTGTGACAAAAACACGCAATTGTAATGACTTTATTTCTGATATTCAATCACGAGAATGGGCGGAATGTGTGAAAGCCATAGATTGAAAATGGCATTAGGCCTCGTCGCCAATTTGAGTGAGACTCCAGGTAGCCCAAAAATGAACATTGGGAGTTGGGTCAGTTTCACGGGCTTGTCGAAGCGCGGGTCTATCGGCCAGACCTCCTACTTTACCCAAACGAAAGGCTGCTTCTGATCGAACTCCCACATTCGAATCCTGAAGAAGGTGTCTGCGCAACACCGCTAGACCGCGGGGGTCTCCAAGTTCCCCGAGGCCGACAATGGCGTGTTGCCGAATGAGAGAATCCTGACTTTTGAGCGCTTGAATAAATAAAGGATAAGCAAATGGAAATTCAAATTGGGCGAGAGTTTGGATGATTGTGAGTTGGGTGGCATGTGTGGAGATCGTGTAGGCTTCTTCTAGCACTTGCAAGAGTCCTTCTGAAATCTCGGATTGGCTTAAGGCGAGAACAACGGCCCCTCGAACGGACTCTGAAGGGTCGGCCACATGATGAACGAGGCTGACTAACGCCTCGCGAGGAAGCGAGTTGGCGAGGTTGCCCATGGCCCAGGCGCTCCATTGTCGCACTTCGTCGTCTGGATCGGATAAGGCGGCTACCAAAGCCGAAATGCCTTGAGGGTCGCTGATTTTTCCTAGAGACAGTGCAGCCGTTCGGCGGGTATCAGGCTGAGGATCCTGTAATAACGCGATGAGGCGTTCGGTAACTTGGGCAGAAGATTCTGGGGGTGTTTCAATGACACACCCTATGCATGTAAACAGGTAGCATGCGGTAATGAGGGTAAGAGGGCTTGGGAGGAAAGGAAAGATTCGCAAGAAACAGCTATACGGACCCAGAGGGTTCTTTAGGAGTCAAGGGTTGCTTGGCCATTTCAATAGATTCTTTCATTTCGAGTTCAGCAGATTCTAATTCGGCTTGGATCGTCCGCATTTGGGGATCGATGGAATTTTGAATATCGGCTGCGGCATCTCGAAATGTGCGCACAGCGCTCCCCAGACCTTCACCGAATGACTGCATATCTTGAGGCACGGTGGTGGCCGCTTGGGCTTTACGAGCCGCCTGCTGAGCCTGAACGCGCGCGACGGCCTGTTTGTTCACAATGGCGGAAGGGCGTTTGGCTAAGGGCTTGGTTTGAGCTCCTGGCGGAAGAGGAGGATATTGCGCGGAGGCTGTTGGCGCTGGTTGTGCAAGTCGATCTTCCATGGAAATTGGTCCAGGAATGTTCATGCTAGATTGATTAGGCGCAGAAGCGGAAACCTGGGATGCTTTTAGGGGTTGTTGAGCTGGTTTGGGGCCAGCCCCTTGATAAAGCAAAGCCGCTGCGGTTCCGGGAGTCTGCTCCGGTCCTGGTTGAAAGGGTTGATTGGCAGCTTGCGCGACCGGTGGCACATCCGAAGGCTGGGTGGTAGGTGTTATAGTGGCCCCAATGGGTTCCCCGGTTGGAGGGATGGCTTGGGGATCATTGGGATCCAAGGCCGAAGGGAGGTCGGCGACCTCTTTCTTGAACCCTTTTAAGGCCTTCCCGACGCCTTCACCAATTTGGGGTAGACGGCCAGCTCCAAAAATAATCAGGATAATCACTAAAATGATCATCAATTCTGAAAAGCCCATGGTGCCAAACATGACCCTACCCCTTTGTTAATCAAAAAACCTATGACTAAAAGCAAGCATCTGAAATAACTCTATCTTTCACGATTGACGGGTGTCAACCCAAATGCGGTAGGCTTAGTCCCCTGTATTAACAAGGGATTCCATCTGCAATTGAGTCCCACCATCTTTTGTGAGAAAGTGGAGACTTGTCTCATGTCTCTCCTGTCCCCTCCACATATTCCACTGTTTCGGATTACCCTATTTTATGGGCCTGAGGTACTTGAAGGTGCTTCAGAAACCATACACTGTGTCTTTAATGTCAAAAAACGATCATGGAAAGGCGGGGTGCAAATCGATATTGTTGTAGGAAGGAATCAGATACAACAATTAGAAAATCAGCTTAAATTCCGGCCATGGATAGATGAAGTGCTTCGAATCGTCCCAAGCGATGAACGAGAAGATTATGTAAAACAGGGGAACGACTTATTGGTCCAATTCCTGTGTTTCCACAAACTGGGAATCTATATTCAGCAGGGAATCAAACAGGAAAGTACCGAGGTGTCTGCGGGGCAGTTCATCTCGGAAATGGATGAGGTTATCCGCCGTGAGGCTCAGAACATTAAGCAACAAATTATGGTCGAATTGGATATTGAGGAGTTCGAGAGAGGGCGCGACTGACATTCGGCATAAGCCTTGCTATATATGTATAATAGATTGTGATGAGAAAGATGCTCCCAGAAGGAGTGTTGTATAATTAAAAGCTTAAAAAGTGTTTTAGGGACACAGGGAAAAGGAGGGTTTTGATGAAGCAATCTCAACATTTTTGGAAGTCTTCACTCAAGCAAGGAACAAGCCTTCTTATGCTTACCGTATTCGCTTTAGTTGTGGGATTTGGGGCACCGGTCGTCAGCTTGGCGGCTGAAGAGGAAAGCAGCCAAAGCAATGAGGCCGCCTTGGGGTTTGGAAGTGGATTGTTAACCATAGTCTACTTGCCCCTTAAGACCGCCTATGCAGTTCTGGGTGGCGTTGTGGGTGTTTTTACTTATGGCCTG
Organism: Nitrospirota bacterium; assembly: GCA_029879555.1. Classification (GTDB taxonomy): domain Bacteria; phylum Nitrospirota; class Nitrospiria; order Nitrospirales; family UBA8639; genus Nitrospira_E. Next base: position 2,922 of record JAOUQB010000048.1, read on the forward strand.
ACTGGTGGTAATCTTGAAACCGCAAAAGGTGTGTGGGAGCCGAGTGTGTATGGCACATATGTCATTACACCGGATCATCTGAAGGGAAATGAACCTGTTCGGTTTTATGGGCCATCCCCGTACGAAGAAGAAACCTATTTGACGGAAAGAGTGAATTAAATTCCTGGGTATGTCCTCAAAAATCGGTAAACCCGTTATTGGGGTGACCCCGGATTTCAATGCGGGTCAACGGAAAGATATGGGAGGCAAAGAGCCTACCTATTTTTTGCGAGCTCGATATCTGCAAGCCATTCAAGAGGCTGGGGGCATACCCCTGGTGCTTCCCCTGATTTCAAGTCGAACCCAACAAGCGTACCTGTTACAGCGAGTGGATGGGTTACTGGTCACAGGAAGTGGGTCAGACTTAGCGCCTCACCACTATGGGGAGTCCCAAGAATATTCCTTTCAGCACATGAGTGAAGAGCGGGCTCGCTTAGAACTCGGTCTGTCAAAATTAGCCTTTGAGCATCAGGTCCCCACATTAGGAATCTGTGGAGGGATGCAATCCATGAATGTGGCCTTAGGTGGGACCTTGATTCAAGATATCCCCGCGCAACTGGCCACAAAAATTCAGCATCAGCAGAAAAAATCAGCAGAGCACACGGCGCATCTTATCCAGATTGAACCGAAGACTCTGCTGCGACGAATTATGAAGAAGGCAAGTATCCCTGTGAATAGTTCCCATCATCAATCGGTCAAGGCCGTCCCGGGTTCATTTCAAATTAGTGCGGTTGCCCCAGATGGGGTTATTGAAGCAATTGAGGCCGAAAGCCATTCATTTTGGTTGGGGGTTCAATGGCACCCGGAGTTTCTCTACCGCAAAGATGTGTTGCAGAATCGCCTATTTTCAGCGTTCATCAAAGCTGCCCGCCAGTATGCCAGTCGCTAAGGTCCCGAGAGGGTTCATTCCTTCCTAGGAACTCATTCGCAAGAAAAATTACGAGAAAAAATACAGTTAGGGTGTAGGAGTGTCTTGCAGGCTCGGGTCATCGGCTTTTGCCGAAGATGGCGCGGCAGAGGATGCTGAAGTCTCTGATTTCTCGGTTGCGGAGGTTTCAGGGCTGGGCTTTGGCGCTGGTTTTTCGGCAGCAACAGCGGGTTTCGGCGGGGGTTTGGGTTTCTCGGGTTTAATGCCGGCCTCCCAATGGGGTCCGGTATACATTTCCTCGGCCAATCCAGCTTCTTTCCATTTATTTTCAAAATCAGCCGCAGCGCGATTGGGAGTATCACCAATTCCCACTCGACGATTCCAAGGATAAATACGCGGGGAAATCTGGCAGATGGAACCATCCTGTCGCATATACAAGGCAATGGGGTTCCCCCGATAGGGCCCCAGAATAATATGCACGGTTCCGACTAATTCAGGGAGAGACTCCATCCTTCACATCCATCTATAGGCCGTAGGAAATGGGAGGTAATAGTGCCACAGCCCTTGGCGGAGTGCAAGGTAGCGGGAGCCAACGAACCAGGAAATCTGGTGACCAAAGAAGTGAGCAAGTGCGACGGTGGGGGAGAGGAAGAAAGTCCTATTTAGTCAGAATGGGCTCGACGGGCTGTTCGGTTTTTTTCAAAAGAAATAAGGCGATCATGAGTACAAGGATGACAATGACATGTAACCCCATGTCCATCAAGTAATGCCGAAAGACGTCTTCGGGGACGTTTTCCTGGTGGGAAAATTCCGCTCCGGCCGTCAATATCCGCCGAACCGAAGCAATGATTCCGACATGTAAAAATGGTTCGAGACGAATCCGATCAGATTGGAGAAATCCTAAAACGGTGCGAAATAATTCTAAAAGAATAATGACAAATAACAGATCATTGAGCAGCGTAATTGTCGCGGGTAAAAAAGCCTTCTCAACGGATTGCAGATAGGCGAACCAGCTATATCCGAACACCAGCATGCCGACGAGAAGAAAACTCAGGCAGGCGGTGATATAGCCCCACCGATCCAGAAACTGCATCCACTTGACCCATTGCTTAATGGATTCTGGTGTCCAACCCAACATAGTTGAGATGTCTTCCTTACGCCGTTCCTTGGTGGGGAGTATTCGGGGTGGCTTCTTTGACATTTTCCTCTGTTCGCATTTGTCCAAATTTTAAGTCCTGCATACCACTTGTGCCAATTGAATGCCCACAACACATCACCTTCTGAAAACCCTCACCACCACCCATCACCATGAATCGCAGGCCGCACGATTCGGTAGAAACCCGTTTTTCGTCAATGGTCATTCCAATAACCAAGGCCCCCTTTTTTCTCCCTCGGCCTTGGTTCAGTGAGGGCACCACGTCTTCTTCAGTTAATTCATGTCCGCAACAGATAATTTTTTCAAATCCTTCTCCGCCGTGCATGACTTTGAGAACCAGACCACAGGAGTCAGGGAATCGTTTGTGTTCATCGATAATATCACCTTTTTTGAGTGCCATCGGCTCTCTCCCTCATGAAAATGAAACTGGTTAAATGATTTGCCAAAATAAGATGGTCATAGGTGTAGGGAAATCTTGCAAGCGTGACTGATGGATAGCTAAACAAATTGCTGAGCAGAATGTCCAGGAACGCCAATTGGGCATTCCATCAAGTGGAACCTTCAAACGATAGGATCAGCTTGATTCATGATGCTGGCGAGGACATCGCGATGGGAAGGAATACCTACTATGCCTGAGAGTGTTGATACATTGATTGGGTGATAGGGATAGACAAATTGTTGTTTCACCGCATGAATTCTGGTCAAGCTGGCTTGTATGTGGGTGGTGTCCAATTGTTGTGAGGTGACCGCACGGTGTAGGGTCTTGAAGGTTTCGGTCGCCAGTGCTCGACTTTTGCAAATGAGCAACAGATCTGCTCCAGCCTGCAAGGAACGAATGGCGGCATCACCGATGGTGGCGTGGTCTAAGATCGCGCGCATTTCCAAATCGTCACTGACGATTACCCCAGAAAAGCCAAGGTCTTGTCGCAACAGTCCTGACAAAATGGTTGGGGAGAGCGTGGCTGGATATGTGGGGTCAAGTGCTGGGTAGTGAACATGGGCGGTCATCATCGCCTGCAGCCCGTGATTGATGGCATAGCGAAATGGTTGCAATTCGGTTTCTTCTAACCGTAGGCGTGAAGCATGAACGGTGGGAAGTTCGAGATGCGAATCCGTACTGGTATCACCATGCCCGGGAAAATGCTTTCCACAGGCTAACACTCGGTGATCCTGGAGGCCGGCAATCGTAGCCGCGCCCATCAGACACACTCGTTCCGGCTCGGTTCCAAATGCGCGATTGCCAATGATGGGATTGGCCGGATTCGTATGAATATCCAGGACCGGGGCCATATTCATATTGATGCCGACGCTTCGTAATTCTATGGCGGTCACGGCGGCAGCCTGATAGGCCAATTCGGTCGAGCCCGATTGGGCAACCGTGGCAGCTGGTGGGAAAATCGTAAATTCTGAGGGGAGACGAGAGACGCGTCCCCCCTCTTGGTCAATCGCGATGAGAAGGGGAATGTTGTCGGCGAGGGCTTGTAAATCGTTCGTCAACTTGGCGATTTGTTCAGGGTTGACCAAATTGCGTGAAAACAGAATAACGCCGCCAGGTCGAAAGTCTTCCATCCAGGCTCGAAGATCCGGAGTCACCTCCGTTTCTTCGAACCCGATCATGCATAATTGTCCGATTTGGTCTGTGAGATTCACGGAATCCTAATCGTTAAGACCCGTTCGCGCGATTGATCAGATACTGAATCAATAATCGTGTGCCCGCTCCGGATGGACCTTTCGGAACGCAGGGTCGTTCAGAGGGACTCCAATCAGTGCTCGCAATATCTAAGTGCACCCAGGGGTGATCGCCAATAAATTTGCTGAGGAAGAGGGCGGCGGTAATCATGCCGCCCCCACGTCCGCCAATATTCCGCATATCGGCCACATCGCTTTTTAATTGTTCAAAATACTCATCCCAGAGGGGCATTTCCCACACGCGTTCTCCGGAATCCAACCCAGCCTTTTGTACGGCGGCTTTCAGGGCCTCATCATTGCCTAACATCCCAATGGCAAATTGACCCAGGGCCACGGCACAGGCGCCAGTTAAGGTGGCTACGTCGATCACACAGGCCGGTTTCAGACGAGAGGCATAGGCTAAGCCATCAGCCAAAATCAGCCGGCCTTCCGCGTCAGTGTTTTGGACCTCAACGGTTTTCCCAGAAAGCATCGTAAGAATATCCCCGGGTTTCGTGGCCCGTCCCCCTGGCATATTTTCGGTGACGGGCAGCAGTCCAATCACATTCATGGAAAGTTTCAATCGAGAGACAGCTCGGACGGCGGCCAAGACCTCGGCTCCACCGGTCATATCGGCTTTCATTTGCTCCATATTTTCTGACGGTTTCAGGGAGATGCCCCCGGAATCGAAGGTCACGGTTTTCCCAACCAACACAACAGGGCGTTGGGTTTTCGGACCACCAGAATATTCCAAAATAATAAAATGTGGAGGTTCAACGCTGCCTTGCGCAACTCCCAATAATCCACCCATACCAAGTTTTTTCATGTGTTGGCGATCCAGCACTTTGAGGCGAATTTTGGACTCCTTCGCAATGGTTTTGGCTTCGGCGACGACGCGGGAGGGTTTCATGATATTGGCAGGATGATTGCTCATGTTACGAACAAAGTTGGTGGCGTCCCCGAGTATCTTCCCACGCTTCGCTCCGGCATTCACGGTGGACTGGCTGGCTGAGGTTGGGGTCAACAATGTGCACGATTGTAGGATTTTGCGGTCTTCAGAATAATCGGTACGATATTCGGTAAAACGATAATCTCCCAACATCACACCTTCCACCATCGCTTGAGCCACCGTATCAAGCTGGCCGATGGTTTTAGGCACATCCGGCATCACACAGGCCATGTCTTTGGCCTTCACGGGTCGGGCCCGTTTCACGGCGGTGCCCATGGCTTGTCGCACACGTTCGAGAGTCAGGGTTTCCCGTGTTCCGAGTCCCACGAGTAACACTCGTTTTGATCCGAGCTTGCCATTGAGGTGTAACAGAGTGGTTTGGTTGGCCTTTCCAGAAAATTCACCACTTTTTCGAAGGTCGCTCAACTGTCCCCCCAATTTTTTATCGAGTCCTGCTATGGTTTTGCTCCAGGTCTTTTCTTTTTCATAGCTCAAACAGATCAACACATCAGTCGACACAGTGGTCGCATCCCCAGTCTTTACCAGAATATTCATAGGTCTCCTTCGAATAGTTGAAAAGGTTGACGGTGACAGGTGGTGAACAGTCTTTCCGTTCGTATTCTACACGCCGCGGGTTTCCGGATCCCAAATAAGCTTATGCAGTTGTACTTGAAAACGAACGGGAAGTCGGTCACTCAAAATCCATTCAGCCAAGGGTTGCAAGTCGAGGGATCCAAAGACAGGGCTGAACAGCACAGTGCACCGGTCTCCTAAGCGGTAGCGGGTAACGGTGTCTCTGGCCCATTCATAATCGGCCTGGTCTTTCAAGACAAATTTGACTTCATCTTTTGGTGAAAGGTGTTCGATGTTGGCCCACCGCATGCGATCAGTCATGCCGCTCCCTGGGCACTTCACATCCATAATAATCGACACGCGGGAATCAATCGCTGAAATATCAAAGGTCCCGCTGGTTTCAATCATGGTCTGAAAGCTCGCATCACACAATTTCTTTAACAATACCAGAGCAGTCGGCTGATGCAACGGTTCCCCACCGGTCACTTCCACCAAGGGACAACCATAGGCTTGTACCCGTTCCAAAATCGTTTCCAGCGACATCGTTTCTCCGCCTTGAAAGGCATAGTCGGTATCGCACCAGGTGCAGCGAAGGGGACAACCTGTCAGGCGGACAAACACGCAGGGCTGTCCCACCCGAGTGGACTCCCCCTGAATGCTATGAAAAATTTCCGTAATTTGTAGAGTTTCAGACGTAGTCATGGTCGCAAAGAGATGAATCGGATCAATTCAAGATTGTACCGAATTGTTGTTGTTTAGAGAAAAGGGATCAAAAGAAAAGGGCGTGTTCAAAAAGTCCAGTCCAGCAAGGCCGCAGCCGCTTTGATGCACGGAGTGCACCGGGAGGTACGTGAGTACGACAAAGAGGTGAGAACGCTGGTGGCGGGATTTTTCAACGCGCCTGTTATGCCCATTGAGTGATCGGCCAGCCCTGTTGCTTGGCAATACGGGCCATCCCGCGAATGGGATTCACCACAAAAGGATGTCCTACCAGTTGTAAGGCATGAAAGTCCCCAGGGCTATCCCCGTAGGCATAACTGCGACTCAAATCCAGATTATATTGCCCCGCCAATCGTTCGATATGCCGACTTTTCCCTTCCCCATAAGGCAATGGAGCGAAGACTCGGCCCGTATAGACACCCAATTGGGCTTCTAACTTGGCCCCAAATACCAAAGAAACGCCCAGTTTCTCCGCCAAGGGCCTGACCAAACATTCGGGAGATCCACTCACCACGGCGACCACATGCCCAGCTTGTTTGTGGTGTGCCAGGCGGCCAAGAGCCCGAGAGGCGACGCGAGGCCACACAAATAATTCCACATATTCGGTGGCTAGGCGTTCAATGTGGGACACGTCTTGTCCAAGAAGATACAGTTTATTTCGGCGCAGAGGACTGAGTGAAAGGGGCGGCATATGGCCGAGGGCATACCGGAAACTATTCCATAATTCTCCCCAGCCGACTATGCCGTCCTGCCACAAATAACGAAAAAATCCTATTTCAATGGAGGGGCCGGGAACCAGCGTATTATCCATATCGAAAAACGCGCCAATCCAATGCTGTGATTGTGTCAGCGGGGCGGGTGATGAAGTAGCAGTCGTCATATGGGTGTGTGAACACGAGAGAACAAAGAATGAAGGGTTGATGGCGATTCTACCCGCCCTTCTATGCGTTGACAAGGACTGTCCGAGGTTTCATAATCGTGCCATTGAGTGCCGAAGTGGTGGAATGGCAGACACGCACGTTTGAGGGGCGTGTGGGGAAACCCATGCGGGTTCAAGTCCCGCCTTCGGCACCAATTTACTTAAAGTGCTGAGATTGCGCGGGCTTGGCAGGTCGGGTTTTTAACCCAGTGGTGTTCGGGTGTTAAGGCTGGCCATGGTGACATCTAACTTCTCAGGTTTCATGGTGCGATATCGGAGAAACGTTTCCAAGGAAGAGTGCCCGACAATCTTCATTATCATTTCCGTATCAATTCCCGCATACGCCAAATTTGTCACAGTGCAATGTCGAAGGTCATGAAGCACGAAGTTGGAAATTCCGCGCTCCTGACAAATGATTTTGACCAGTCGGTAGCGATGATTGATTTTCCTTCCCTCCTTTTGAAACATTAAACCTTTAATACGAGTTACTCCCTCCAGATTACGTAGTCTCTGCAATTCATCCTGAAAGATCGGCGTTAGAGGTACCTTCTGACAAAATGATGCAATTCACCAAGACCGATGCATACCTCAACCTCACAGCCTGCTGACGGCACTCGCGATCTCGAACAAATCATCCTCGATGTCATTCGCGAAAATCTGCTTCAGGATCTTCCGGCAGATTGTGCAACCAATGCCGACCTCTTCGCTGCCGGGCTTGATTCGATGGGCATTATGCAAATGGTACTGCTCCTGGAGGAGCGATTCAGTTGTACCGTGCAGCCCGCTGATCTGACCCGGCTGAATTTTTCCACAGCCATCGCTCTCGCGACGCTCGTTCGCAGCAAAGACGACGCTTCAAGTGTATGACAGTCGCATCTAGCCAGATGCAGGTCTTTCCATTCACTCCTAGTGATGGATTCATCCTAGCGCTTGATGGCCTGTGCAACCGCGCGTGGGGTGGATGCCTCTCGGCCACCACGGAGATCGAGATCGAAGGCGAGCCTGATCGTGAGAAGCTGAAGTGGCTTGCGCAGGAAATCCCCCGACGTTTCCCGTTCCTTGGTGCGGTTTTGCATGGGGGGGGAGTGTTTCAGTCAGCACGCTGGCATCTGTGCGCCGATTCGCCCTCCGTACCG
>JAOUQB010000436.1 GCA_029879555.1 Nitrospirota bacterium
AATAGCCGTTTTGAGGATTGGCACTCTTTTTTCAAACAACCCCGCGACGCAGACCGTGGCCCCAAGTGCTAACGCGGCACGAGCCGCATGGCGGCCCACGATACCCTCACCAATCACAAGCACCTTTCCGTTGCGCTTCCCGAGCAGCATCCCCAAAAGCGTCCCTTTGCCCCCATTCACATGCGCAAGATAATGACTCCCCACGATTATCGCCATCGTGCCCGCCACCGCACTCATCGGTGCTAACAACGGCAAGCGGCCCACATGGTCTTCAACTGTCTCGTAGGCAATAGCGGTGGTTCCTGCCGTTAAAAGAGTTTCAGTAAGTAAAGGTGCCACACCACTCAGATGGAGATATGTAAAAAGAATCTGCCGTCCGAGAAACTTGTACTCGGACTCCAATGGCTCTTTGACCTTGAGCACCAGATTCACGTCCCACGCTTGGTCCTGACTGACCGCTTTTGCTCCTGCAGCCAGATACTCTTCATCATGAAATCCTGACCCAAGGCCGGCCTGACTTTGAATGAGGACCTCATGACCTTGCGCCACGAGTTGATGCGCGCCATCGGGTGTCAGGGCCACGCGATGTTCGCGATCTTTAATCTCTTGGGGAACCCCTATCCTCATACCTTTACGATTCCGTCGTCATCACACTTTCTGAAAAACAATTGGCCTGACTCACAACGCTTTTTTAATTCGATCATACCCTTGCTTGATCTCATCGGCGAGGAGCCCGGCTGCGGCCGCGAGGGATTCTGCCGTCTGACCCGCAGCTTTACTCACAGAAGCCATTTTCCCTTTCACATCTTCCCATTTCGGTTCAAGCTTGTCCCACTCATCACGAACCTCCGCTTTTGCCAAGTGCAGTTGGACATGAATCTCATCACGTTGTTGCTTGAGATCATCAACCACTTTTTTGAGATCGTCCCTTGTGTACCCCATAACCGATTTCTCCTTTACTTTTTAGTTGCATTTCACTCGTGGCAACGAAAGGGTGAATAACAAAACATACCTGATTAGGTGTTTGGAACCCAAGGGGATACGACTGGACAAGGTTCCACAAGAGGGGGCCTTCGCCGCAATGGAGGCCATGAATCATCGCCTGTTCAAATGTTTAGGCTTTAAACCCCGTGAGAGGCATTCATTCAGCTGACTCAACCAAACAGAACATTCCCAACCACTGATACATTTATGAGTGGAATTCGCCCAAGATTACAATGATCAAGATCAGCCACAAAGAAGTTTGTTATACATTGAATATTCTCTTAAGGGTTCCTAACGGCTGCCATACAAATTCTGATCACCCTTCATTGCACGATAACAACAGGAGAGGATTCTCCAAATCATGTCACGCTCACTCCCCCAAAAGCCTAAACGGGTGCAATGTCACCCCTCTCTTTCCCCTTCTCAACCCATACATTCATAAGACAAAAAACTCATTTAGCCCTTTTCTGCCTTTTCGCCTTAGCAGGTGTTTTGCCATTTTCTTGATCTTGCCATCGATACGCTAGCGTATTGATTTGATCAAGAATCGTTGTCAGTTCCCGGCCTTCCGTCGTCAGGCTATAGGTCACCCTGGGAGGCACCGTTGGCTCATGATGACGAGAAATGATTTTAGCATTCTCAAGAGAGCGCAGACGTTCAGTGAGCATTTTTGACGAAATGCCTGGCATTTGCCGTTTCAGTTCGCCAAATCGCGTGTCGCCATTTTTGTGCAATCGGCACAGGATATAAATCGTCCATGGACCGGCGATAACACGAAGAAGGGAGTCTAAGGGACAATCAAAGGGACTGGGGGGCAATTTCATGGTTACTTTTCAGTACCTACTTTACTTTTGTAACTAGTTACTTATCTTAACTTACATAGGCGAAAGGGGCAACCCGTGAAGAAGGATAAAAATTTTACTAAAGGTGACAGTATGGTGAAATGCGAACGATGTGAAGGCTTCATGGTCAGGGATAGCATTTATCACATTGAAGGCCAGTTTTTGGAGATTGAAATGGCGCGATGTCTCAATTGTGGGCATACAGTTGATTTAACCCTTGCGAGAATCAATCAAAATAAAAAGGCTTGGGCTCAGACCAAGGAAGAGAGGGTGCTTGTCTAAACAACACCATGAACTTTTGTTCGAATCGAAAAAGTTAAAAGGGAACAATATGAGAATGAATGACAAATCACCTTCCATGGCATCCATAGCATTGGGTCACGAAGGAAATATCTCTGAACAATCCGAAGATTTCCTCCACCAACAATGGGACAATGGTACTCCTTTTGAGAAATTTTTCAGACTTTCAACTGGAGACGGAAATTATGGTGAAAAGTCCGAGACAGTGGGATCGGCTTCACCCTCTTGTCAGGACAGACAATCTTTCGAGGAAACGAGTTCTTCTTCAAACATGCCTATTTCATTATTTCTGAAGGAAATTGGCCGGGTTCCCCTCCTTACCCGGGAGCAAGAGATTGAACTGTCCCAGCAAATCGAAGAGGGAAAAGCCAAGTTGACCGCCACCTTATTCAGCCTCCCTCCTGTGCTAGAACATCTGGAGTCTCTGCGGGCTCAACTCCAGAATGAAGATATTCGAGTCAGTGAGATTGTCACCATTGGTTCCGGGTCAATAGAGGAAGGCATCCGGGATGGCCACGACGAAACGCCTTCCTCCAAAGGGGTATTTTTCAAAAAGACGCTTCATATTCTCAATGAGATACAGTGCCTGAGCCGGAAAATTTCCCTGGAATATGCCCAACAGTTGCAACCGGTCGAACCAAAGAGAGGCTCCACGGCCCTTTCTGTCAAACGGCTCCAGCCCATTCAACAGAAAATCAGACAACTGGTCGAAAAACTCGCGCTGCGGCCTGACCTTCAAGAGTCCTTTCTGAACGAAGTGAAACAGATTGGCGGGAAGCTGCAAGAGCACCAACGCGACCTCAACCGTCTCTCCCTGAAGCTTGGCCTCACAATCCAAGAAACCCAACATCTGATGGATACATTTAACCTT
>JAOUQB010000437.1 GCA_029879555.1 Nitrospirota bacterium
CGGATAACTTTTCACGAGACTCGCATAATAGTCCACCATATCCGATGAAGACTTTTTCTGGGTGACGGAGCCAGCACGAAGTTGGTAGGTCTTATTCTTAAAAAATTCGCTAGCCGCCGCATCCAAAGCCAAAACGACATCACGCCCGGGCTTATAACCCGCTTGATCAATGGCTTGTAAAATACTGTCCAGGGCTTCTTCATTCGAACGAACCGCCGGAGCAAAACCACCCTCATCTCCTACAGCCGTACTTAAGCCCTTCGATTTTAGCAGCGCCTTTAAATGGTGAAAGATTTCAGTCCCCATGCGTAAGGCCTCATGAAAACTCTTGGCCCCGACTGGCATGATCATAAATTCTTGAATATCTAACCCATTATCCGCATGCGCGCCCCCATTAATAATATTCATCATGGGTACGGGCAACTCCCTAGCCGACACGCCACCTAAATATCGAAAGAGCGGCAACCCGAGTTCTTGTGCCGCGGCACGAGCCACGGCCAACGAGACCCCTAATGTGGCATTGGCCCCAAGTCGAGTTTTGCCTTTGGTGCCATCTAATTTAATGAGGCAAGTATCAACTCCAGCCTGATCGTATGATTCCATCCCTCGCAACGCGGGCAACATCGTTTTATGAATCCCGGTAATGGCCTTCGTCACACCTTTCCCCATCCAGCGCTTCTTCTCTCCATCGCGAAGCTCTAACGCTTCCCGTGTTCCCGTTGACGCACCAGAGGGTACGGCCGCTCGCCCAATCACACCACTGGCCAATTGTACGTCCACTTCCACGGTGGGATTCCCGCGAGAATCCAAAATCATTCTGGCTTTCAGATCCTGTATGGCACTCATAAAAATATCCCTACTCCTCTGATGTCAAGCCCGTTCAACTATGTGTACCCTGAAACACCCCTTAGATCAAGGGACCAGGGTCCGTTTCAACAACTCGTTGACTTTTCCTGGATTCGCGTTGCCGTTCGAGGCCTTCATGACTTGCCCAACTAAAAATCCCAGCACCGCTTCCTTGCCTCCACGATATTGTTCGACTTGTGCCGCATGTGTGGTCATGACCTCTTCTATGATTGAGGTCAACTGCCCTTCATCAGAGACTTGCGCCAGGCCTTTCTCTTTGACTAATTGCTCTGGAGATTTCTCCGATGTAAAGAGTTCTGTGAAGAGTTCTCGTGCCGCCTTCAAACTGATGGTTCCCGAATCCACAAGCTGTAAAAGGTCAATCAATCGTTGGGGGTTCAGAGGAGACGCCTCTGGCGCGGTATCGGATGCATGCAGTTCTCGAAGCAATTCACCCGTCACCCAATTACTCACCGTTTTCGGATGGGGGAAGAGCGTCACACAAGATTCAAAATAATCAGCCAACCCTTTGGAATCAGTCAGAATCCCAGCGTCATAGTCAGACAAGTGATAGTCCTTCACAAATCGTTGGAGCCGCGAGGAAGGCAACTCCGGAATCGTGGCCCGAAGGTCTTCTATCCACTCGGGATCCAAAGTCACCGGCAATAAATCGGGATCGGGGAAATACCGATAATCATGCGCACCCTCTTTGCTCCGCATGACAGCAGTTTGGCCTTTCTGGACGTCCCACAGCCGTGTTTCCTGCACCACAACACCGCCTTCACTGAGGACTTCCGTTTGGCGACTGATTTCATACTCTAAAGCATCTTTGGCAAAGCGAAATGAATTAATGTTCTTCAATTCGACTTTGGTGCCCAGCTTCTCTTGTCCTTGAGGCCGAAGTGACACATTCGGCTCACATCGAAAACTGCCCTGCTCCATATTGCCATCACACACATCGAGATACACCAAGAGGTCACGCAAGGCCTTTAAATACGCATCGACTTCGTCTGAGGAAAAGAGATCGGGCTCAGTCACAATTTCTAACAGTGGCGTGCCTGCCCGATTGAGATCCACATGACTCCCATCCGCACTTTCATGATGGACATTTTTCCCAGCATCTTCTTCCAAATGCGCGCGCATGATGCGAACACGCTTGCTTTTCCCGTTCACAGAAATTTCTAACCATCCTGGACCGCAAATGGGCAAATCGTATTGAGAAATTTGATAGCCCTTAGGAAGATCTGGATAAAAATAATTTTTTCGGGAGAATTGATTGGCGGGCGTCAACTCACAATGTAGAGCCAGGCCGGTCCGCACGGCCATTTCGACAGCTCGTTGATTCAAAACCGGCAAACTCCCCGGAAGGCCCAAGCAGACAGGACAGACTTGTGTATTGGGAGGGAGCCCAAATGAGGTCTGGCACCCACAAAACAGCTTCGTCTTTGTTTGGAGTTGGGCATGCACCTCAACTCCAATGACTGGTTCATACGCCATAAAGAAATACGTTAGCCCACATTCACAGACAGACCTAATCCATCGAATTCATTTCCCGCTCACGACGCATGGCATCCCGCCCCGCATCTAACGCTTCTCGAACGGCGCAGGAAATTTCATCCACTAATTCCCGCCCTCGACCGACCACTTCCTCGACGGTATCCGTGGCCCGATCTTTTAAATCCAGAAAATCTTCTCCACGTTGCCGAGCATAGCCCGTGACGCGAGCCCGAGAGTCTCGACCAGGTTGAGGAGCCAACATTACCGCCGTCACCGCCCCCAACAATGCTCCACTCAAAAAGGCTAATGCTACTGATCCTGAGTTCGTCGCCATAGTTCGACCCTCCTTGTTATTCACTCGGTTCCTTATGAATACGATGCTTCACAGTCGACCTCACGGCCTTCAGGCCTGCGAACAGACTCGTTAAGCCAACCATCATCGCCCCACCTCTTCCACGCACCGTCTGATGAACCTGATTGACCGTTTGGCCCACATCGCCCACGGCATGCAGAAACACGGTCGCCCGATCCACCCCCACCCGCGCTTGATCGGTTAAGGCCCGAATATTCTCATTTGTCCCCTTCACATCTTTGAGTAAACCCGGCAATTCATGATTGAGTCGAATGAGTAACCGCTCCGATTGATTCACCG
>JAOUQB010000438.1 GCA_029879555.1 Nitrospirota bacterium
TCTGAACGCACCGGAAATATCCTTGAAAAAAATTCTAGTGAGCACGTGAAATGAAGTCAAATCGTCCCGGAGTTTTTAACGTCTGGGTCATTTGGGAAGGACGTAATAATCGTGACATGTTTGTTCAGTCTACGATACAGATATCCCGCATAATAGTCGAACGTCATCCCAAGAAAATGGGTATAACAATGTGGATAAATAGCGGAAGGGCTTCTGGCGCTCAAGAGAGACAACGGATTTAGCACTTTGCTCATTTTCTGAGCATGGTAGAAAGCGAAAGACAGACTACTAGGGGTGGGGTCAAGAATACCATTCAATGAAAAACACCTACTGATTTTCTGTCAGAAACATGGAAAATTTTTTAACAGAAAAAATGCACATAACAAGGGTGAGAATGTGTTGACTTTTCTGGAAGGGAGAGAGCCATGATTTTAACGACAACACCGAATATTGAAGGCCATCGAATTACGGAATATTTAGGAGTGGTGACTGGGGAAGCGGTGCTTGGGACGAATTTTTTTCGTGATTTTTTTGCCAAGGTTCGGGATGTGGTTGGGGGACGATCCGGAGCCTATGAAAAAGAATTGGCCCGTGCGCGAGAAACCGCCTTTCGAGAAATTCAAGAAGAGGCCTTAGAGGTTGGGGCGAATGCGATCGTGGGAATCGATCTGGATTATGAAGTCATGGGGGAGAACGGGAGTATGCTCATGGTCAGTATCAGTGGAACTGCCGTGACGATCACCTAAGTGGGAACGTTGAAAAAATCCGCCAGCGGCGTTCTCGCCATTTTGCCGTGCTCACGTACTGGAAGTACGCTCCGCGCGCCAAAATGGCTGCGGCCTTTCCTTCGGCATGACTCAGGACAGGACTGGACGACTTTTTTGAACATTCCCCGTGGCTTAATTGTCATTGGTTCCTTCAAGGGCTAACTGGGGTTTTTGGGTGAAAATTTTAATAGGCCACTAATCGTAGATAGTGACATCACTCTCGGAGCGGGATGGTGATCTTGAAAATTCGGATCAACGATTTTGAGAAGGAAAATCAGTATTAGTTGTTTTCACCTACATAAAAGACTTGACTCAGTTGGGAGATGACCGATAAAATGCTCAAGGAAATACACACAAAATAGTGCAAATTCGTGTCTGAAGAAAAACAGAATGTGTGAAGGTGAAAGGCCGGGATATTATTACGCAAGGAGGATCTCATGAAAGCCAAAAAAGGTGTCGTCGAATTTCTTAATAAAGTTTTGACGAACGAATTGACCGCCATTAATCAGTACTTTCTTCACGGGGAAATGTGTGGAAACTGGGGATATACGTTGTTGCATAACGAAATTCGTAAACATGCGATTGATGAAATGAAGCATGCGGAACAGATTATTGAACATGTTCTATTTTTGGACGGATTCCCCAATCTCCAGCGGTTAGGCACGTTGAAGATTGGGGAAACGGTACCGGAGCAATTTAAATCAGATTTGGGGTTGGAGCAGGAGGCGGTCAAATTGCTCACGGAAGCGATTGAGCATTGTGTCAGTGTGGGAGATTTCAATACTCGGGCGAAGCTTGAAGTCATTCTCACGAGTGAGGAAGAACATATCGATTGGATCGAGACGCAAATCGAAACGATGAAACAAGTTGGCGTCGAAAATTATCTCAGCCAACATATGCATCAAGCCTGAGGGACCTCACTCCGGTTTTTTAGAATAGAGCTTTTCGAGATTTTTCATGAATCTCGGAAAGCTCTAATTTTTCGGGCGTCTTTTAAAATACCTTCCAGCGGCCTTTCCCAAGCAGGGGCTCACATTGGAGATCTCGCTCATCTATTCTTCTGAGTTGTAAAAATATCTACAATCTGCCTCTAGTTGTCTCAAGCTAGAAATGATCTTCACCGGTTCGGGCGAATCCGGGTTCAATGAATTCCCCCAGAAATTGCAATCCCATTGTTTCAGGGAGTAAGCGAGTGATGGCCTTCGCTAGGGTTAAGGAGCGTCTGGATGGGTCCGATAAGCTTTAGTCATGGCAATGGTGTAGGGCTTTTTCAGAAAATTGGAAACGATCTGAAGGTTTCATGTATGGGAAATGTGGGTATTGCCGATGGGCGAACGGAAATTTCAGGAAAAGCCGTCGTCGGCGGGCTGGGCGTTTTGCTCGTTGTTGTTATAGGAATGGCTTTGGCGTTTGCTGTCGGTGTGGTAGAAACCCTGGGGTATGAATCACGGGTTGTGAGTGGGAATGGACTCACAAGCACAAAATCGGGCTATTCTTTGGGATTAAAAACATTTTATTTCACCAAAGGCCAAGAATATTACGTCATGTATGACTCGGTCATTCAAAAAGGCGCACTCATTGTCCATTTGTACAAAATGGGCAGCATGCCAACCAGCGATACACCGTACCATCGAAAAATTTCCGAAAGCGGGAAGGGGACGGTGAGATTTCCTATCCAAGAAAGCGGATGGTATCGCATGAGCTTCAGTGGTTCCGTCTTGGGGGCCAAGCATGGAGCGGGCCGTTATGATCTCTCTTATCAAATTCGCTGGGGCATTCGATAAATCATGTTCAGGTTATAAGCGAATGAGCGCAATGGCGCGATTGTTGGAAAAGCCAGGCTCAGTGGAGGAGCCTGGCTTTTTTATTTTGGACTCTATAGTGGCTTAACTTTCAACTAAGACATTTCAGCGCCCCCTCGCCCTTGAGGGAGAGGGTTGGGGCGAGGGTGAACGGCGTATTTGATGGTTAAAGCACTATAGTGGTCGTCAATAGTAACCCAACAGACAATTATTATTGGAGGCATAGCGTTGCCTACCCCGATGGCGTGAAAAACATGGGCGCGCGACAAATCCTGCGACACAATCTATCGCACGCCGTCGTGTGTACCTCGCCACCACCGGCCAATTGGTTTGAGTAATAAGTTTTTCCCCTTGAACGTTCAACTCTATGTAGTCATTGGCAGTCGCTAATAAATTGGGTGT
>JAOUQB010000439.1 GCA_029879555.1 Nitrospirota bacterium
TTGGGGCGATACGTTCTATCGAGAGGCGCTTCAGACCTGTCCGAATTTTGTCACCTGCGACGATCATGAATATTGGAATGACTATCCGGAAAAACAAGTGCATCTTCCGCAGACCTGGGATGCCACCAACCGCAACAAATATGGACGTGGGGCGGATGACCTGTATACCCAATTTCAAGTTTGCCTGAATCCTAATCAGGCCCGATGGTACGATTTCACGATTGACCCAGTCTCGTTTTTTGTGGCGGATACGCGGTCGGAACGCGAGCGCTGCAATGATAAAGGGACTAGCCATGTGATGTCGGAGGAGCAATGGAGTGCCCTAGAAACCTGGCAAGCTCAGTTAACGGGACCAGGGGTGTTGGTGTTAGGGCAACCGTTGTTTCAAAAAGACGGGGATTTCCGTGATCATTCCCTTTCAAATTTTCGGGAAGATTATGCCCGTCTCTGGAGGGTGGTGGAACGCAGCTTAGCCGGTGAGAATGTCGAACAGACGCCGCATGATATCTTAATTCTTTCCGGAGATATTCATACCGGCCGGTATGCCGAAGCCCATGGGCCGTTTCCCGACGCGCCATATGGGGTTCCGGAATTTATTGCGTCCCCTGCTGCCATGATTCATCCGGGCAATGACAAACCGGAAGCGCCGCCGGAGAACATCACCATCCGCCCCAATGCCCAGGGAGGCAAATCGGTTTGGCGTATCGATCCTCAGAATCATCTTGAAATCATGACGATTCAGAATAATGTCGGGGTCATGAAAATGTTCCCAGGCACGCAGGTGGGAGGGAAGCCTCGTGTCCGTTTTATATTGGAACTCTGGCGTCTCCCTGCGCAAATCATTCAACTGGACTGGGATGAAGAGGCGCCCCCACAAGGCCTCGGCGGACCGCTCAAACAACTCTTTACCAAAGAATTATTACTCCGTTAAGAAGAGGATGCGAAACCTGAAGATGGAAAAGATCTGAAGAAAGGACGGCCGTATGCGTGATTCTCAAACCAGCACGAGAAACCCCGATATCAAAGATTGGACAAGTAAATACCAGAAACGCACCAATCTGCAATTTTTCAATGATGCCTTTGCCGCCTTGCGCAAGCAACAGATTGGCAATCGAGGATTGATGACGGTAGGACTCGTCGGAAGCCGGGACTTGCCGGGCCATACCTTGCGCATGGCCCAATCCATCTTGCGATGGGATCTGCGTCCCAGTTACTGGTCGCATGTGTTTGTCGTGGCCGAACCGGTGACCACGCGCACGTCGTTGAGCGGCCTCAACATTCTGGAAATCCCCCTCTTCCCCCGCAATGGCCAATTTCCCAAACCTGAACACAACGGAGTCAATGAAGGCACATTAGGCCAATATGACAATAAACAGGTTGATGCCAATGTGGGCTTGTTCTCGGTCACCCTGTCCGAGGATGAAAGTAAACAATTAGTCAAACGGGCCAAAGACTGGAATACCGATCGGGTACGCTACAATTTCTGGAATATGCTGGGTGCCTGGCAAGGCTACCTCTGGTCGCAAGGGGCCAAACCCAATCCCTTGCGCGAAGGCATTCCCATTCCCGCCTCCTCGTACATTGAATTCATTTTTGAAAAGTTGGGCCTCGGGGTCACCCCGGGCGCCTCCTCGCACAACAGTGCCCCAGAACATTTATGGAATGCCGCCTGCTGGTGGCACAAAGCATTTAAAGAAGACAATCGAAAAATCGCCGGCATGTTTGTCGCCAGAGATCCCGGCTGCGCCATGCTCCGCCCCAACGAATAAATAATCAGCATCCTTTCCTCTCTTAGCCTCCTCTCCCTTCCAGGGAGAGGATTGAGGTGAGGGTGAACACACCAAAAGCCATAAGCACTTCAATAATCTTTCCATAACATTTCCAGCCACCGCCTTTACTTTTTTCTCCTCACTGGCCATCATAGAAAATTCCAAGCTTGGCCCATTCCCTACTTGGGTTCAAAATCTCTAGTGCCTTCACCCTCACCCTTCCCTCTCCCTCAAGGGCGAGGGGAGGTAGGAAAATTTGAAGTGACTGCTGAACATTTCACGCTAGATACACAGGACTCATGCTATTCCTATGGCAACCAAGAGCCATTCTTCTTCCATGAATGATTCTCCACGCATCTTCCTGTCCTATGCCCGGAAGGATGGTGAAGATTTCGCGCGGAAGCTCCGCCAAAAACTGATCGAGCAGAAATTCTCCCTCTGGCAAGACCGTACGCAGATGGAGGGCGGCAAAGACTGGTGGGACCAAATTACCCAAGCACTTAGGCAGGTGGAATATATGGTGCTGGTCATGACCGAAGCGGCGCTCGCGTCACCAGTGGTCAGAAAAGAATGGCGACAAGCCCGGCAGGAAGGGGTAGGCGTCATTCCAGTCTTTGGCCAACCCAATCTGGATCTGTCTCAACTCCCACGCTGGATGCGGGATGTGCATTGGGTCAATACTGACGTCCCTGAACAATGGACCCGATTCATCCGCACGCTGGAAAGTTCGCATCAGAGGACGCGGGTGCCGTTCATGGCCGATGACCTGCCGGTTGACTATGTCCTCCGGGCGAAAGAGTTTGAAGACCTTGCTGAAAGTTTGCTCGATCCTCAAAAAGAAGAACCGATTGCGATTACCGCCGCGCTGAAGGGCGCTGGTGGGTATGGGAAGACGACCCTGGCCAAAGCGCTCTGCCACGATGAACGAATACAAGATGCCTTTCACGACGGCATCCTGTGGGTCACCTTAGGCGAAGAACCCAACATCATGGCGGGTCTCACGAAACTGTATGCGGCTTTGACGGAAGAACGGCCAAATTTTGTCGATCAAGACGATGCCTCGAACAGATTGGCCGAAGTGTTAGAGGACAAGGATTGTGTGATGGTGATCGACGATGTCTGGAATGCCGCACATGTGCCCCCGTTTTTGCGAGGGGGCAAACGATGCGCCCGGATCATCACCACCCGAGACAGCGGCAC
>JAOUQB010000440.1 GCA_029879555.1 Nitrospirota bacterium
CGCTTCGCATTCAAAATTTCATAGGTGACCTTCGGCACCCATCTCACTCTTCCAACTAGGGTGAGGTCGATGAAAAGGCCTAAGGCCATTCCCCTTTCGGGCTAACAAAAGAATGCCCTAAGTAGGAAACTGCAGGAGTCCAGTATGCTGGACTCTTTACCATCGATGGGAGAAAGGATCTAAAAAATTGAGCTGCCCAATGGTAAAAGAGGGTGAGGAATTCTATGGGTACGCTAGACTCAGAAAAGCATACCTTCGACTTGGGCTTGAATTGTCCCATAGTCCTCGAGTAACGCATCCATGACATCGTCTGGAACTTTGAGCGCACGAACCACGGAGAGAGCTCGAAGCCTCTCTTCGGAGAGTACCTGAGGATCAAGAACATGCTCAGCGAAATGATTGGCAAGGCAAATAAGGGGTGCACTTTTTGAGGGGGATGTCGCTAAATGATAGGCATGATCTTCATGCAGAGTAATCGCTTCTTTTACGGTATCTGGAAATCCCCACGCCTCAGCCAATTGCCGGCCAACTTCAATATACGATTCTTTCATCACCTCAGTAAGGGCCGTCCATGGAAGGGGAGTTGTCGAATCTTGTTGAAACTTATTAACGGCATGAACGATGAGCGGCTTCCCTATCGCATGAAGCAAGCCACTCAGAAATGCCGTATCGGGATTACATCCAATAAATCCCGCAAGGGCCTTGGCATAGAAGGCGGTCGTTAAACTTTGCACCCACAACCCTTTCACTTCACGTTCGTACCCGTGCACTTTAAACACGCCAGCCTGTACAGATAAGGTAAACGCAGTCCCCGCGACGGTTGTAATACCCAACCAGGCAATAGCTTGATGCAGCGATTCAATTTTTCGAGAAGAACCTTGTACGACTGAATTAGATGTCTGAAAAAGCTTGGCCGTCAGAACTGGATCCTGCTCAATAAGGGCAGTCAGCTTTTTGGCATTGGCTTGAGGATCGCTCGAAAGCATGAGGACTTCATGCGCGACTTGGGGAAGAGGCGGGAGGTCAAAGTCCATAT
Organism: Nitrospirota bacterium; assembly: GCA_029879555.1. GTDB lineage: Bacteria > Nitrospirota > Nitrospiria > Nitrospirales > UBA8639 > Nitrospira_E. The sequence continues at coordinate 1,037 of JAOUQB010000440.1, forward strand.
TTTCAAGTTTCTCAACCAGCATCAACAATAGCACTTCAACTGTTTTCTCATTATCAACGGAAAGCGGCGGCATCGATACTCCTTAACATTTAGTCAGCCATGACGGGGCGAGGGTTTTTCTTCTGGAAGTTCAACATTCCCACCCCTTCAAAGACCAACTTGTGTTCATTGATAAGTGCCATTTTTACCATGTGGGAATTTGAGCATTACTATACATACAAATTTAATCGGAAAAACGCCTCATAACTTAAAGCCGGCGACTCATCACAGCACAAACTCCCCAAAAACAAAGAACAAAGTCTAAGGGAATACCACCTTTCCCTTCTAATCAGAACCGACTCAACCCTCCCCCTTTTGAAAATTCTAATCGCACCGGGCGCATCGAACTCATACGAAACAGCACGACGTTCACAATACCTGTTCGCAACCAAGGGGCTTTTCATTGGGGTAATAAACCTACACCCCCTGACGCATCACATCTTTCCATGTCTCTCCCAGTTCACCCTCTCGAACTGAACCACACTAATCTGCCACCTCACGTGTGAGAACAATGAACCCATTTTATTCCCCATGAAGCGCTTCGACGGGATCGATATGAATGGCACGACGTGCCGGCGCCACGCCGGATAGCAGTCCGGCTCCAATGGCCACCAACAAAGCCAAGACCAAATACTGCACATCAACAAAGACGGGCAAGCCTGGAAGGATCAGCGTTAACGCAAAGGCTCCCAACATTCCGAAACCAATTCCAAGAGTCCCACCCAACACCGACAGCATCACGGACTCCACGATAAGCATCAGGAAAATTTGTCGAGGCAGGGCACCCATGGCGCGGAGGAGACCAATTTCCGACACCCGTTCCCCCACAGAAATCCACATCATGGTGACAATGCCTAACGCCCCGACCACAAGTGATATCCCAGCAATTCCAACTGCCGCTAATGTGACAATCCGCATAATTTCATCGAGCGACGCCAACATGGCCGCTTGGGTCGTAATAGAAAAATCTTCCGTCCCATGGTGACGGTCCATCAAAATCTGTCGAACTGCCTCCACGACCCGATCCACCATCGTCGCCGATTGATAGGCCACATCGACTTCCATAAGTTCATCCACGTTAAACATCCGCATCGCATTCGCAACCGGGACATAGACCGCATCATCTAAATCGTATCCCAACACTTGCCCCTTGGGTTCCATTACTCCAATAACACGAAACCGATAGCCGGCAATACGAATAATGGCTCCTAAGGGATTACGATCTTCGAATAATTCACGCTTCATTTTAGGGCCAAGAACTGCCACCGAAGTCGCTCGATTCAGATCTCCTGCCGGCAAAAACTCCCCTTGGCCAATCGCAAATCGCCAGACAGTCGGCATGGCAGCTGTCACCCCAAGCACATTGACGCTTCGGCCCCGTCCCTCTGCTTCAACCCGTCCCATTCCCATCGCCATCGGCACCACGGCCTCAACACCTGGAATACGCGATAGGGCGTCAGCATCTTCTAAGGTCAGCTTATGAGTCGTGCCGCCTAAAATTCCGGGGATGCCCAACGTTTTAGTCTTCCCGGGATTCACCGCTAAAATATTGGTACCAAATTGCGTGAATTGCGCTAGCACAAAATAGCGGGTTCCCTCACCAATCGCGGTTAACAGAATAACGGCGCCGACACCAATGGCAATGCCGATGAGAGAAAGAAGAGATCGGAGACGATGCGCCCATACCGCTCCTCCGGCAAATCGTATGAGATCCATGGCTCTCATCGTCACCGCCGTTGCAAGGCCAAAATGGGATCAAGCTTCGCCGCACGTCGCGCGGGCACGACGCCAAAAATCCCACCTAATATCATGGCCAATCCTAAGGCCGCTCCTATGGCCCATCCAGGCGGAGAGGCCGGGACGGCGGGATACCACCACGTCAACAGCTGT
>JAOUQB010000441.1 GCA_029879555.1 Nitrospirota bacterium
GTCGACCTTTCGAATCTTCAACGACAAATTCTTCATACGACGGATCGCATTGGAATGCCGAAAGTTGAATCAGGGGGGCAACTCTTATCAGCGCTGAACCCAGAGACTACACTTGAACTCTATCCGGAACATGTCAGCAAAGAGAACATAATACCTCTCCTTGAAAAATATGACATCATTCTGGATGGCTCCGATAATTTCTCTACGCGCTTTCTCATTAATGATGCCTGTTTCTTCGCGAAAAAAACCCTCATCTCTGGAAGCATCTTTCGGTTTGAAGGGCAACTGGCCACGATCAAACCGCATGAAGGCTTCCCCTGCTATCGCTGCTTATATCCAGAACCACCGCCTGCCGGATTGGTCCCCAACTGCCAAGAAGCTGGGGTCTTGGGTGTATTAGCTGGAACAATTGGGGTGCTGCAAGCCAATGAAGCCATCAAAGAAATTCTTGGACTGGGAGAAACGCTGGCAGACCGCCTGCTCCTATACGATGCCTTAGATATGACCTTCCGAAAAGTTGGCCGTCCGAAAGCGCCCGACTGCCCACTCTGTGGTCCTCATCCCACCATCACGGCATTGGGAGAAGACTATGAGGTCGTCTGTAGCCTCTGACCTCTATGCTCCACATCCCTTCTGGCATCATTCAAGACATGATTGCTCATGCGCGGGAACTGGCTCCGCATGAATGTTGCGGCATCCTCTCCGGAAAAAAGCGCAACGTTTCCGAGCATTATCGGATCACAAATATTCTCGCCAAGATGACAGATGGGGATCTCTCGCGGTTTGAGGGAGCCAAGCTTTCGGATCTCCAACGACTCTCCCCGGAAGAACGGGCGGATATCGCCTTTCAAATGGACGCCCGCGAAATGGCGATGGCTCAACGCGACATTCGCTCAAAAGAGCTGGACTTGATTGGGTTTTACCATTCTCATACCTTCAGCCCGGCTCGACCCTCCCAAACAGATATCACCATTGCCATGGAATTTGAAAGTTATCGCCAAAAGCTCAACCTCCCCGAACCGCTTCACCTCATTATTTCTTTAGAAAATCCGAAAAGCCCTGTGACTCGTGCGTATCGTATCCAGAACTCCCAAGCCACTGAAGTCTCGATTCAACCGGCCGGACCTTAGGCATCCCTGACTCCCCCATTCGAAAATTTCCAAGTGGGACCATAGACATAGGCCTAGGCATCTTGCGATAATGAGAGGCCTTCTCAAAATTATCAGACACTTCTCAGAAGGAGAAACCCATGTCCCCCTCTTCGGTCATCAACAAAGTGTTGGCCATTGTTCTACTGTTCCTGACGACTACTCCGATTTTTGCCGAAGCCACAACCTCACTCAAAAGTTACTACAGCCCTATCGTTCGCCTGGAAGCCGATAAAGGCTATTTCCTGATTACCACCAATTCTGGAATTCAATGGGTCCAGGTTGAAGATGCCGCCAAAGAACATCTCAAAACATTAGAGGTAGGCGACATGATCGATGTCGTTGTTGAGCTACGCCCGGACCCTGTCCCTCCGCTTCTGAAGTCCTGGAAACTTGCAAGGAGCGCCTCCCCCTGCACCGTCTTTAATGGCCACACCTGTAGTAAGGAATAACGAGCGACCAAATACCATACAAACCTTCCCTCGCTTAGGCTCTCTTTACTGTTGACTGCAATCCTGCGTCACCAAGTTAAGCTCCTTATCACCCTCCCAAAAGATTCCAGCACTTAGTTGTCAGCATGCTCCAATATCCTCACTTCTTTTAACAGGGGCTCTGGCTAATTGCAGGGAGGAATCCACAAGGATTCCCGCTCCAAAAATCTGATCCTGCCCCGAAAGTTCCCACATGAAATACACAGAATAAAATTATTTTTATAATTGACACTTTTAAATTTTAAATTTACAATTATTTTTTATAACAAGACAAATACCTCTTATATGCTCAATCTTGACTTAGGACCGTTATGGCTCACCCTGCAATTAGCGGGTGCCACAGTCGTTGTCCTTCTGCTCATAGGAACGCCCATCGCCTGGTGGTTAGCCTTCACCACCTCACGGGCAAGAACCATCGTCGAAGCCATCGTGGCCCTTCCCATCGTCCTCCCACCGACAGTTCTCGGGTTCTATCTTCTCATTGCACTTGGCCCTCATGGCCTCTTGGGTGGACCATGGAAAGACCTGACCGGCTCGCCCCTCTCATTCACGTTTACAGGCTTGGTGCTGGCATCAACCTTCTACTCCCTCCCCTTTGTCGTTCAACCCCTCCATGGCGCCTTTGAAGCCGTGGGGAAAAAGCCCTTAGAGGCGGCGTGGGCCCTGGGAGCATCAAAGCTCGACGCTTTTTTCACCGTCGCCTCTCCTATGGCCATTCGTGGATACCTGACCGCCATCGTCCTAGGGTTCGCGCACACACTTGGAGAATTTGGCGTCGTACTCATGGTCGGGGGCAATATCCCTGGTCAGACCAAAGTCCTGTCTATTGCCATTTATGACCACGTGGAAACTCTAGAATATGCACAAGCTCACACCCTTTCAGCTGGCTTACTTCTCTTTTCTTTTCTTGTCCTTCTCGCCGTCTACACGGCGAACCGACGCCTGCCCATCCATGTCACATGAGTCGATTACTCGTAAACTTTGACCTCATCTTTTCTACATTTCATCTTCAGGTGAACCTCGCGGTTCCGGCAGAAGGGACCATCGCGGTCTTTGGTCCATCCGGTTGCGGGAAAACAACATTCTTGCGATGCCTCGCAGGATTGGAACGATCAACCACGGGTTCGATGGCACTGAATGACCACAGGTGGCAAGATGAAAGCCAGGGAATCTTCGTCCCACCCCCCGAACGCTCCATCGGTTATGTCTTCCAGGAACCTCGCCTCTTTCCCCATCTGAAGGTCCGCGAAAATTTACAATACGGATGGAAACGCACAGACCAATCCAAGCGCCGCATCACCCTCGATCAAGTCG
>JAOUQB010000049.1 GCA_029879555.1 Nitrospirota bacterium
CATACTTCCAGGCACAAGCCAAAAAGGCAGAATTACAAAAAAAAGGATATGCCTATATTGAAGGAGCCGTCGAAGAACTCAAGAAAAATACCAAATTCGTTCGAGATGCTGCCGCCGCCGCCGATCAAGTTGTCCAACAATACGAAGACAAAATTCGAGAGCTGGCTTTAAAAGCTCTCGATTTTAACAACCCGATTAACCTCAAAAAAATCGCGTCGATACTCCAACCCAACAATATCTGCGAAAAAGGCTTTCCCACCACGCACAAAGAATTCATGGCCCTGATGGGTCCCGACACGAGTGGCATCCGATCAAGAGGGGCAGGAGATTGGGTCCTAAGCCTCGGTGGACAAGCGGCTGGGGTAAGCCCCTGGGCCGTGGGCGTAGAAGGGGGATTGGGCGTGGCCTTTCAAGCCAAGGATTTCTCCGATGGACTTCAACTGAAGGATTTTCATGTCTATAGATTCGTGGGCCCAACCGTCAGTGTTCCTGGGTTAAAAGGCAGCGTTGTGATCCAGGTTCCTTGGTGGAATCCTCAAAAAGTCAAAACCATCGGCGATTTAAAAGGAGGATATTTCGCTGTAGGAGTGACCATTCCCTGGCAATTAATCTTTAACGAGGAAAAACATATTCCTGGCCAACAAGGAGTACCAGGCTATACTGACCAAAGTAGCTTCGGTGTTGGGATTGATTTTGTATGGGCGTGGCCTAAAGGACAAGCCTTCCCAGACTTTTCGCGCTTGGCCGGTATTGTGGCCAGTCCTGGATGGACCAAGGGGCTTTCCAAACAGTTCAAACCAGCAAGTAGCGCTGGTTGGCAAAGACTCCAAGATGTCCTCACAAGCATTACGCTTCAAGGGGGCTATACCTGGGTGGATTGAATTGGAACCAACCCTCAGGTTAGGAAAATTACATTCATGAAGTCCACTAACATGAAGAAACCCTTTTAGCTGGGCGGGCTCTTTATTAATAAGAGCCCAGCCAACCTTCAGCGGCTCCAACAGCTGAGAATAATCTTCTAGGGTCTACTCCAAATCAGCCTCCTACACGATCACAACTTCCCCTCTGGCATGCTGAAATCCCGTTTTTCAAACTGTCCCTTTCCCTTAATCGTGTTGGTGAGTGAACACCCGGACCTGAAGACGATCCGTCCTTGACTCCCAAGATTCTTTGCGACGCTCATTTTCCCCTACACAGACCTGACCTACCCACTCATATAGCCATTCCGGAGTTCCATCGGTAAAACCATCATTGACAATAACGAGCTCTTTGGAGAAATCAACCTCTTGCACCTGTTTCACCATCGTATCAATGATTTTTTCCGTTCATTGAATACAAGCATGACGATGCTAACTAGTTGAAAAATTGTACTTTTTTAATTTTGAACCGTTTTTACAGTGCTTCCGACTAACAGAGAAAAAGCTGAGTCACTTACCGTAAATTTCCACAATGGTTCTCGTATGTATATTCTTTTTTTGTAATTTGCACTACAATTTCCCGCCGCAGTTCAAGAACAGGGAGTTAATAGGTTCCTCAAAATACTTTGAACTTTTTATTCGTGAGTACGACTAACTTCTTGAAAGGACAGAATCATAAGCTTTTTTTGTTTTTTTCACCATGCAAGGCAAGGGTCTCCAAACTTCATACCTCACTATTATGAGCTTGAAATACCAATTACGTATGACTTCCCGAGGCCCGCCGTAGAATTCTCCTGCGGTGGTTTCTATTTATCAATGAGAATTCCCTCTTAGCAGTAAACAAGAAACCCGCCCTGTAATCAGCAAACATGGTTTCACTTTCTGTAAGGAGACCGCCATGAAAGGAGTAAAATTTCAAATGATCGAGGGCCATCACCAGCATTGGATTGGCCAGATAGTTGTCGTTTGGGAGCGTAGGAACAATCAATTCCAGAGTTTTTCCTGAAATTGACTCCCTAACAATTCCACAGGTACTGTAGTTCGCTCGCGACCATAAAATACTTTTTAAATTACCTATAATTCAGAGGAGATCGCTGACCATGAAACGAGTAATGGCAATAATTCCCGCTTTGATGTTGTTCAGCCTGTTCGGCACGAGTCCGATCCAAGTGCAGGCCGAGGAAACTCAGCCCGATCAAATTATCCCGGACGGAACACCATTGATGGAACCAATGGAGGAGCCAGGCGAAGTCACAGGCCGCGGTGTACCGGGCCTGAAGATCCAGCCCCAAGCTGGTCGCCCTCAGGTCCAGTTACCAAAAGACGGCGCTACCCTCGCTATGCCGAAGGATCCGGGGAGTGAGGGCGTCAGGCAAAAGAGGGATAAGGTAACCGGCCGACTTAAGCAAAAACTGGCCAAGACCCAAAAGGACCAAAAGGTCAAAGTCAACATCGGTTTTGTCTCAGAGACGGTGGACGGTGTCGCCCCAGCTAGTGGCGAAGTACACGTCCTCGGGGGTGAGGGAAAAGAACCGGTCGTAAAGTTTATCCTGGACGGCAAGCCGGCCACGGCCGCCGAAGTCGAGAACCACGGCCAAACGCGCAGCAAAGCGGCCAAGGAACGGGCGAAGACTATTCAGGAAAAAAACAAGGCCAGGAAAGAGAAGCTCGGCAAACAGTACGGGTGGGACAAGGTTCCCGCTTTCCAGGAGGCTCAGGCCAACGGCTATGATGTTGTCACCCTGGAGTTAACCCCAGCGGAAATCGACCGGGTCGCGAAGACAAGTGGGGACGACATCATCGCCATTGAGGATTATGTGGAGCCGACCACCATGCTTGCCAGTGCCATGCCCGATACGGGAATGAATTTTGCTGTGGCGACCGGCCACAGGGGGAACGGAGTCGGAATCTATATGTCGGAAACGGGCTGCCCCAACGCAGGCTTCGTCACGAAGTATACAAAGCTGGATTCTTCGGCTCCCGATAATCATAACAAGAACGTCGTCGGCATCCTGCGGGGCGTTGCCCCGGACGCCAACATCTACTGCCGGGGCGGATACAGCCTCCCGACGTTTTGGGATCTGTATTTCAACCCTATTCATGTGGCCAGCCAGTCCTGGGGCTATATCAATTATGGCGGCTACAACTCGGCCTCGGCGTCGTGGGACAACTTGGCCTATAATAACCGGGTCGCGGTGTTCTTCGCTTCCGGGAACACCGGATCCACCAAAACCTGCCCCAACGCCTCGGACTTTGTGGGCTCCCCCAGTAACGGCCTGAACACCATCGGGGTTGGGGCCTACGATGACGCCAATAATTCCTGGGCCTCCTTCTCTTGTTACGGCCCGTCGGGAGCGAAGACTGAGAAACCTGAGATCTCAGCCCCCGGTGTAAACATCACGGCCATGGGCATCAACATGAGCGGCACGAGTCAAGCCACCCCGCATGCGGCGGCCTTCATGGCCGCGATGGTGGGCAACGACGCATCTAGTTGGATGCGGACGCATCCACAGCTGATGAAAGCGCAAATCATGTCCGGTGCGACGGATCCGATCGTCGGGGGCGTATCTAAGGTCGGTGTGGGTGGCATTGATTGGATTAGTGACTATTACAACTGGTATGGCTGGTGGTGGGAAGGCGGCAACAATAGCTGGTTTGATGCGAGCCAACAGGTCATCCGGTACGTCTATTTTAATTCGGCCGTTGCGAAAGTGCGGGCCGTGGTGACCTGGCTCAACCGGGGCAACTACACTCTGGCGCACCTGGGCGATAGCCATCCCATCGGTCAGGACTGGGATCTGGCGGTCTACGCTCCAAACGGGGCGTATGTTGCCGGATCAGGGAGTTGGGACAACTCCTATGAGATGGTGAACTTTGACCCGCAGATCACCGGGTACTACAAGTTCGTGGTGAAGCGGTATGCGAACCGTGATACCGCGGCCGACGTGCGGGGAGGGCTCGCAGTCAATTGGTAGGGTGAGTCCGTCGTTATCTCAACTGTCGTTCCCCCGCCGCTGGCGGGGGAACGACACAGCACCCGACTCTAGTGGTGTGCAGAAAATGGAGGCAAGATGCTCAGACCCATAACCTTGTGCATCACCATTCTTCTAGCCACGGCCTGCATGGCCGAAAGCACGGATCGAAACACGCCCCAGGCAGCCAGGCAGCCGGGATCTCCGGTCCAAACGGCCGACCTGAAGTCTACGGCCGCCGACAACCTCAGCCTCGATCTTGGCCTATCATTGCTCCGCTACGTCGCCAAGGAGGAGGGAGGCGCCCAGGTTCTGATATCGCCCCATGGGATAGCGTCGGCGCTGGTGTTGGCTTGGAACGGCTCCGCGGGAAAAACCCGCGAAGGCATCGCGTCAACCATCGGTCTCCCGGTTGGGACCACGTTCGATCAGTTTAACCCAACCTGGGCATCTCTTAACCGGAGCCTCACGAGCACAAACGCGGATCTGCAATTAGCCAATGCGAACTCCATATGGGTCCGCAAAGGCATGCAACTGGCCCCGCCCTTCATGACGCGCAGCCGGGAAAGTTTTGACGCCAAGATTCAGACCCTGGACTTCGAAGCCGCCGGGGCTCCTGGGATTATCAACTCCTGGGTCCAGAAGGCCACAGACGACAAGATCGACTCGATTATTACAGGCCCAATCCCAAAATCTACCCAGGTCTACTTGATCAACGCACTCTACTTCAAGGGCGCATGGACCGCACCGTTCAAAGAGGAGGCCACACGCCCACGGGACTTCCATCCGACAAATGAACCTGCGAGACAGGTCAAGATGATGGAACGCTTGGCTGAATGGGGCTACCACAAAGGAGAAATCGAGATCGTCCGCCTGCCCTACGGCAAGGGCCGGTTTGCCATGTATGTCGTTCTGCCCTCGAAGGAAAACCTGGAAGAATGGCTGAAAGTTCTTGATGGCGAAGCTTGGCTTGCAGCAGTGAGTTCCTTGTCGATGAGGGAGGGCACGGTTGTCCTACCCCGCTTCCGCGCGGCGTTTTCGACGAAGCTGAAGCCCGCCCTGAACGCGCTCGGGATGGCGGCTGCGTTTAGCGACGCCGCAGACTTCTCTGCCATGACGACAGGATCGGTGGCTATCAGCGAAGTCGTCCATAAGACCTTCATCGAGGTGGACGAAAAAGGTTCCGAGGCCGCGGCGGCAACGGGGATCGAGATGGGATCAACGTCAGTCAACCTGGATCCTCCGTTCGAATTCGTGGCGGACCGCCCCTTCTTTTTCGCCATTCGTGACGACCAGTCCGGCGCATTACTCTTCGCAGGCATCGTCCGCTCCTTGCCGGAGTCCCTATGACCCGCCCCTACAGGGGCCTCGGTGCTGTCGCGATCGCTCTGGTGGCGTTCACTGTCGTATACAATCTGCAAGACTTCCTCTCTGGTCTCGATGAAGCTTTGGCTCATCGGGAATCAAACTGGGTCGGGTCGACAGCCTGCCGCTCGTGCCATCCAGACCACCACAAATCCTGGCACCGTACCTTCCATCGCACGATGACCCAGGAGGCCTCGCCCAAGAGCGTGGTAGGGGCCTTCGATGGTCAGACCGTGACGTTCCAGGGGGTATCCGCTCGGCCGGTGCGTCGCGGGGATAGCTTCTTCGTGGAGTACCTGAACCCGGCCGGGGAGATATTCCGTACCCTCGAGGTGCTGCGCACCGTGGGCTCTCATCGCTACCAACAATACCTGGTCGACGGCCCCAACGACGATGCGGACAACTATTACCGCATCCCACTAGTCTGGCACATCGAGGAACAGCGCTGGATCCACCTCAACGGAATTTTTCTCCAGCCGGACAACCAGCCGTACGACGCCGGCGTGACACTGTGGAACCAGAATTGTGTGTTCTGTCACAACACAGGACCCAAACCGGGCAGTACGAATTTTGATGAGCTCTCGGCACGCGCAAGTCGGGGCGAGGCTGTTGACATAGCTTTCGGCGGCCGCTTTCAGACATCTGTCGCGGAACTGGGCATCGCCTGCGAAGCCTGCCATGCCCCCGGGGCCGAACACGCCACGCGAAACCGCAACCCGTTGCGCCGATATTGGTTGCACCTCACCGGCCGCCACGACCCAACCATCGTTAACCCGGCGAAACTGTCCAAGGAGCGCAGCGTCGACGTATGCGGACAGTGCCACGGCCAACGTTTGCCCAAACCGTTGTCCGCTATCCGAACCTTTATGACCAAGGGCCCGGTTTACCGACCCGGAGAGGACCTACAGGACTCAATCACGCCTGTGTTCCACGAGACACCGGCGCCAGGTTCCGACGAGAAGATGTTCCAGCTGCGGTTCTGGAAGGATGGCACCCCGCGATTATCAGCCTACGAGTACCAGGGGATTCTCCAGTCCCGATGCTTTCGCGAGGGCGAGTTGACCTGTATCTCCTGCCACACCTTGCATGGCGGTGACGTGCGAGGAATGATCGAACCCGCAATGCGCACCAACCAGGCCTGTCGAACTTGCCATCAAGAGCTCGTCGATAACGTCTCGTCCCACTCAATGCACAAGGCCGAGAGTTCCGGATCGCACTGCTACGAATGCCACATGCCAAAAGCCGTATATGGGATTTTGGAAATCCACCGCAGTCACCGGATCGAAGTCCCGGACCCGGCACGAGACGCGGAGTCTGCCAGGCCAAACGCCTGCACGAACTGTCATTCGGATCGCTCAGCACTGTGGGCAGCCCAGACCGCTCGCGACTGGTGGGGCGAGGCCTACCGAGTCCCGGAGTTTAGAGGCGACGGCACACCAGTGGACATGTCGGCCGCCACGGCGGCGTTACTCGGCGGCGACGTTGTCCAAAGAGTCGTGGCAGCAGGCCTCGCGGCACGTTCGGACAGCCCACTGGCGCTGGAGGAGCAAGCCTTTTTGGTGCCACTACTGCTCGAAGGTCTCGAGGACGACTACCCCGCGGTGCGGTGGATGTCGCGGAAGAGCCTATTAGGCTTGTGGGCTAAGCTGGAATTACCCGGTCGCCTCGAAGTGCTGGAAACATTCGATTATTTAGACCCACGGCAGCAGCGAAACCCCAAGGTAGACAAACTTCGCCACATTTGGCGGGACTTTCCCAAGAAACGGTTTCCCTCCGTTCCACCCGGTTCTTGGCTGACCTCTGACTATGAACTGCCATCCGCGGACGCCGAACGCTTTAAACGGCTTCGAGAAACCAAGATCATCAGCATCGGAGAGTGAGAGTGGCCGGCTTATCGGAACCGCATACAGATGAACCCACTCGCACCTGCCTGGTTCATGGTTGGGTTATGGTGTTGATCTCGGTGTGTCTCGGCCTGACATTGGAGGCACTGCACCTTTTCAAATCACCATTCTACCTAGAGGTCAGCCTGAGACGGGATCTTTGGACGCTGGCCCACGCACACGGCACGTTACTGGGCCTGCTCGTCGTCGTCATGGGATATTCCGCGCGCGCGCTCATCCCTGCTGCGGAGGCCAGAAATGCCCCCTTGAAACTGTTGCGGGCAGCGTCTGTGCTTGTACCCTGCGGCTTCTTTCTGGGCGGAGTATGGGCCAGCGAGGGGGACCCCTCTCTGTTCATTCTATTAGTGCCCTTTGGGGCTGCGTTGCTCCTGTTCGGCATCGCGCTCATACTGTACCGACATCGCTTGCAGCAGCGCCGACGTTCATGAGGGGGCAATATGAAATGCGCGACCAAAGGTCAGAAATGTTGCTATCAACGCTTTTGTCAATGTAACTCGTGTTTGGCAAACTGGGCATAATGAACATGCCCCAATCTCAGCTAACAACATCATCGTTTGCCCTTTGAAATAATCAGTCACACCGTGTGCCTCTACCATCATTTCTGACTCAACTTTCGTGAAAAGTGCCTCACGAACCAGCTCGCCAACAACAATGTCACATGCGTGGAATATCTTTTTTCACGAAGTTTCAACTCTTAAAGACAGAACACTTCATGCTCCTATCTTCCTCATCGTCAAGATCTCCGCTGTTGTTGCAGGACATCCAAACCCTATCGATCCCTCAATAAATCTTGGCTACGTAGTTACAAGATTCTTTTGAATCGTCTTGCAAAGGGTGTTACTTCGAGTAACCGGCGTTTTTGGAAAGACCGTTTATTTCCAACCTCGATGACGGCTGCTCACTTGGCCAAAGTTGAATGCGCTACATTCCGAATCTATTCCCCTCTCAAGTGATTCATCTCTTATCGAAAAAGATACAAATTGTGGGACACAATGGAAGTGAGTCGATGGATCAGGTGGCCTCTCTCACTTATCTCCCTTCTTTTCTCAAATGTCAAAATACCTCATGATTGCTAGCATTTCTCCTTCTGAAGATCAATCAGAGGGACGAGAGGTTCGACAGGGAACAGGCATGGCACTGTCTTTGCTTAAATGACAAACCAACCTGTTTTCACCGAGAAAACTGGCAAATTTGCAGACAATTCCCCACATAGTGATGTGGGAATGGAACACTTTTTGAGTAAAGGGCCTTAAACACAATGGTTGAACAACCCACAAAACCAACTCCATCAATCCTCCCCACTTGGTGGGACCGAACCCCGTCCGGTCCCGTCGAAGAATGGGAAACCCGAGTTCCAGAAGAGGAAATTACTCGCCGTCAAGATCGTTGGCGCTCTCCCCTTCCTACAACCCCCGCTCAACCTCAAAATCCCAACACCACTCAATCTTAGCCCTTCCCCCATCCGTCTTTCGGTTTCCCCAAAAGGGCTGGTATACCTGCTATCCAGCAGGGAGCAACACGTTCTACCCGTGCCAATCCGCGCGTACCTTCTCCCAGAGAAGAGAGCGGAACTACGCGTTTTCTTCATGGTTGGAATTGCACAGTCATTAAAAATCACGTAAGGTATGAATGTTAAAGACATTTACCGCAAACATGAAAAAATCTCTTTAGGTAAGAAATTGAATCACCCCCTAGCATTCCCCAGTTGGCCAAAGATTGTCAGCCTGATCTTGGTGAGTGTGGTGGTGTGCTGGAGCACACCTCATGCTCTTCAGGCAGCGGCGCCTAATATCGTACTGAACCGAGCCATTCACTTTCCCACCGTCAATGGAAATCCAATCACCCTTCCACCCGGAAAATATTTGGTCGAACAAGCCGGGCCAGAGGAATTACGCGTGACCGCCGTGGCGGATAAACAAGAATTTCTCATTCGCGCCCAAGCGCTCGCCCATGAACAGTATGAATTGTTCTCGCCCATGGCGTTAACTCGCTATGGGAAAAACCATGAATTTCTGATGAATCTTTTGCTGCCTGGAGGCATTCGACTCGAAGCCACCGGCAGTTCTAAAGAATTCCCCAAACCAACCCCAGGCCAAGGACCACCGCCCATTGCCCCCGTAGCAGAATTGCCCATTCCTCCCGTGGTTCCGGTTCTCCCAGTTGAGCCACCGCCTGTTGCGCCCATCATTCCAGAACCCGAACCACCTGCTCTCCCACAAACCGTCACGATTCCCGATCCTCCAGCCCCGCCTGCGATCATCGTAGAAGAATCGCCGGTCATCATCTATCAAGCACCCGCGCCCGACCAACCGGGATTGCGCATTGATGGAATAAGTTCCGATTCGCAATATGCATCCGTCTTCGCCTTAGCCCCCAATCATGTCGGCCATACGAGTCAAGAACACCCCGTGCTCTATTGGTACCTGTCACAAGCGACCCAGCATCCCCTAGATGTCATGATTGCGGAAGAAGGCCATTTGGACGTGCTACTGGATATTCGATTACTGCCCCCACTCCAAGCCGGCATTCATGAGTTGCGCTTAGAGGACTATGGCATCAGCCTGCTTCCCGATGTGCCCTACCGGTGGACGGTCAGAATGATGGCCTCGGCCATTTCAGAGTCCCCTACAGCCAGCGGCGCCATCAAACGCATTCAGGCCCCAGCAGGTTCGGCCAACTCGCTTATCTATTCACCGGAAGGCTATGCACAAAAAGGGCAATGGTACGATGCGATAAGCGCCCTACAAACCCTCATCCAAGCCAAACCCGGAAACACCGACCTCCTCACTCAACAAGCAGCTTTACTGGAACAAGTCGGACTCACCGAAGCCGCCGCCTTCGTTCAACAAGCCAACACGCCGTAACGGCTTCTCGCCAAATCACGGGTCCATCTATCCAAGAAAGACCTCAGCTGCCAGGCCGAAACCTGGCCTTTCTCGTAACTGTCAATAATTTCCCTTCCCGTATCCCCAGCCTCTCAATATCGAGATACGCCAAAAAAATATGTGAACCATTTCCCCCGTCCAATCGACACACAAAGATTACGGAGATCTCTGAAGAAAATGGCACCGGTCAGTCATGACATTACCCAGCCCTGCCCCTCCTTTTGAGGGGCATTGTGCATACATGAGAATGGGTATAGGATCCAGCACCCTTCTGGGGTGCAAAAGTCGAAGGAGAGAAACAGCTACCCATCAATGACCTAAAGATGGGTCTCGGATTCTTCTTGCAATAGAAGCTTGTTAAATACTAACGGGAGGTGCGGGATGAATCTTCAACATAGGAACATTCGACACATGGGAGTCGCGGCGGTGCTGGCGGTGTGTGTGGCGCTGCCGGGAGTGCTATGGGCCCAGGGGGATACTGAGCAGACCCAGGGCACAAGTGGGGAAGCCCAAGAGGGCATGGAGGGGGAAGCGCAAACCTACTCCGACCAAGAAGTTATTACACGCGGAATAGGAGTGACGGTGGACATGGTGCCTGGGGACTATCAGCACAACCCTGTGCAGAACAACTGGCACATTGGCTCCATCAAAAAAGACGGCACTGGACTACGTTGGACGAACAAAGCGGGGGCCAGTTGGCATTTGACGCCGGACCTGGCCAACCAGCGGCTCCTCACAGGGACCGATAATCCGTATTATGCA
>JAOUQB010000442.1 GCA_029879555.1 Nitrospirota bacterium
TTGAGCGAGGAGACATGTTAGGGAAAGACAAGATTCAACAAGGGGATGTCGTGATTGGGGTGGCTTCAAGCGGCCTGCATAGCAATGGCTATTCCCTGGCGCGCCGGGTGTTATTTGAAGAACAACAGTGGACTCCTGATACCCAAGTGCCGGAATTGTCAGAATTGCTCGGAGAAGCGCTGCTGCGCCCAACGACGATCTACGTGAAATTAGTGAAGGCCTTATTAGTCAACAATCGGTTGCATGGGCTCGCACACATTACTGGAGGAGGTATCACGGGGAACTTGCCGCGTATCCTTCCTGAGCAATATGGCGTGGTGATTGATCGAAAGAGTTGGGAGCCCCCACCGATTTTTGCCGTGATTCAACAAGCGGGGAACATTGATCAAGAAGAAATGTTCCAGGTGTTTAATATGGGGGTAGGTTTAGTCATCGTGGCGCCTGCTGATGAAACCGCGAAAATTTTAGAGACCATTCAAGTGCAAGGGATGGCCGGATGGGTGATGGGAGAAATTACTGCCTCTTCCACTTCAGATGCCAAGCTGACCTATTCAACGTAAAGCGCTAACCCGATGGCACTAGCAATAGGAATTTTAATTTCCGGGCGTGGTTCAAACATGGTAGCCATTCTTGATGCCATTCAAGATGGGAAACTCGATGCGACCGTCAAGGTTGTGATGAGTAATAAGGCAACGGCCGGAGGCCTGGAGCTTGCGAGAGAGCGAGGCCTTCGGACAGTCTTCCTTGATCCAAAGCTATTCGCTCAAGAAGCCAATCCACGAGAAGCCTACGATGTGGCGGTCGTACAAGCGCTTCAAGAACATGGAGTCGAATGTGTCGCTTTGGCAGGCTATATGCGAATTGTCACGCCTGCGTTAATCCGGATGTTTCCTTCGATGATACTGAACATTCATCCCTCCCTTCTCCCGGCATTTCCAGGGTTACATGCGCAACGTCAGGCATTAGAGTGGGGCGCAAAAGTCAGTGGCTGTTCAGTGCATTTCGTGACCGAAGGGGTCGATGAGGGGCCTATTATTAGTCAAAAGGCTGTGCCAATCCATGAAGAGGATACGGAAGAGACCCTGGCAGCTCGTATTTTAGAACAAGAGCATCAGCTCTACCCGCAAGCGCTGCAACTCATGGCGCAAAAGCGATTGCAGGTTAAAGGACGTACCGTAAGAATTCTTCAATGAAGTAAGTGGGGATCGCTATGAATCATATATTCTGTGGGCGACATAGGGAATTGAGAATTATCCGAGTGTTTTGAAATTCCCCTCCTTTGTAAGGAGGGGCTAGGGGAGGTGGAGACGTAGGGCGAGACTAAATCTCCAATGGTGTATACGTAAACTAAATTAAAGTCAAAGCTAATCAAAACTCTTGAGGTACAAATGTTTTTGCAAAAGAGATAGCAAGATCGCTCAAGCTTCGGTATAATTCCTAATCACGTTTTTGATGTACTTTCCGTATCAGTCTTCGAAATCCCAACCTTCAAAAAAAGTGGGGGGCTAGCTCAGTTGGGAGAGCGCAACGTTCGCAACGTTGAGGTCGGGGGTTCGATTCCCCTGCCCTCCACCATTTCATCATCCAATACAATCCAGTAGCATCCAAAAACCATCGTAGTTGCTGGGTATTTTTGTTGTGTGAATTCCAACGGTGGCACCATGTCCATTGACATGCTGGGCAACCTTGGGAGCAACTGAGCTACATCAGAATGGAGTTGCCCCGTCATGGTCCTCCCATTTCACAACTTCCAGCATTTTCCCTTGCTAGCAGATTTACTTAAAGGGAAATTGACTTTTACGCTCAAAAGCGAACAATGCTGCCACTGTAGATAGCAGGTAAGGGAAAAGCAGGGTGGGTAATGAAGGACCTTCTTGGCCGGAAATGGTTGAGGAGGTTTTTTGTTAAGAGTTGAACCCCTCAACCAGTTCCATCGACACACCACTCAGGAAGTAGCATGGAATTTTCCATCCTTAACAGAGAGAAAGGAATATCACGATGAAATCAGTCATCCAGAAGCATGGATTCATTCTCTTATTCGTGTTGCTTGTGGTTTCGGTCTCATCAGTTTCCTATGGTGGGAACGAATGTAAAGTGAAATACGGTTGGAACACGGGTAATACTCTACATGGAACGTTTAAGAACCATTCAAATACCATGTACCTGGACAAAGGCGAAACCAAGACGATCAATAAAAATCGTATGAATTATGTGAAGAACCTGAAGTCCCGAAAGGCCAAGTTTTATTTAGACAATGCCGCCGATATGACATTGGGGGAGAATCAGCGGAATCCAGGGGCTGGCACCTATGTGGCAACCGTGAAACTTAAAAAGGTGAAATGTTTGAACAGTGTGGGTAGTTCGACCTCATCGGGTGGTTCGACAGGTCCCGTAGATGTAAGCCTAACGCCTTCACCGGTTGGTCCCATACCCATACCTTATCCGAATATTGGTGCGATTCGATCTCGCGGCATTAACAATCTTCCACCAGCCGTGAGCCCGGACCCGGAACCACCAGCACTCCCGAATTTTGAATTGCAGGGAGAAAAACCTTAGCGAGCGATAAGAGGGGCGGTTTAGAATGATCCAGTATTTGATTTGCTTGAAGGAGCCGGGCATGCAACGAGCCTTACATCCTCGGGTGCTGGGCCTTGGTGTTTCTAGGAAATTTATAGCGCTGATGCAGGGACGTGTTGCTCTTTCGCCCACTTGATGGCTCAGGTGTGCGAGGGGCTGGGCTTTGGTGTGTTCGGGGCTTTCGAATGACATGAGGGGTATTATTGTTCAATGAGTTAAAAAGTGGTCGTGTGGGAGGGGGTGACCGGCCTGTTCAATCCAAGCCTGTTCCTGAGCGTGAAGCCTATCGCCTTGAGTTGTCTTTTTCAACCAAAGAGTATGTTGGGACAGATCTCCCCATTTCCTTAGTCAGAAGTCGAACCCA
>JAOUQB010000443.1 GCA_029879555.1 Nitrospirota bacterium
TTCATTCGTCGCACGGAGACGACGTCCTCGTCCCACCCGGGACATACCAGGTCACGGCCACAAAAGAGGGGCTTCGTTTAAGACCGCATTCTTCTTCGGAAGGACACACCGACTCAATGCTCGTCCAAGCCAGCTCCTCCGTCCATGAATTGGAACTAGGAACACCGGCATTGCTCTCCATCGTGGGAGAAGACGGGAATACTCACCATTTGGTCTATCTCATCCCAGGGGGTGAAGCCCGTGAGGCGGTAGGGTCTTACAGTGAGGTACGGACTCGGGGGAGCAAAAGCCTATGGTCCAAAAAGATCAATCGGCCTCAGGTATACCGGCAGTACACAAGCATCCCCGCGCTGCAAGCACGAGTGGGCGCCTCGGTCAGAAATGTGACTCAACTGTCATCGCAAATGGCCCGACTGCGAACCAAAATGGCAGCCCTTCAAGAGGCCATCGCTGACAAAGATATCGAGGCCGCGAAGGCACAGCATGAAGCGGCCAAAGAGCAATTCAAGTCGGCCTTGAGGATCATACAAGAAATCCAGGAACGGCAAACCCAGGTGATTAAGAAACTCACCCAATGACCGGAACGAGGCCACCCTCGGGCATGGTCAACGTCAGGCAATATAAACGGTGAACGGACCAAGCACCTGAAGATCATCCATCGCAAGGCAACCCACAGGCGAACATGCCACACAGGCAATGAGTCAACGGGAATGAGGCAACCACCCCGCGATTAGGGGCGAAAGGGTTGGACATCACCGGACTTGCGTAACATCTTGTTCACTTCGTCCAGGTGCAGTTCTTCGCTGACGATCATCTCTCGTGCATATTCTTCCAACAGGATAGACTTGCCTTCGGAGACTTTCAGCAGTTCGTAATAGGCGGCAACGGCCGCCTTCTCGTGCTCCAGACTTTCCCGCAGGATATCTCCCACATCATGCTTCTCCGTTTCCAACAATGTCCCGATTTTGAGCGACGGGTGGCCGCCGAGTAAGGTGACCAGCTCCCCGGCCTTATGGGCATGGGCCAGGCTCTCGTCAGCATTACCCTTCAGCCAGGACACGATAGGAATGCGGTTAAAGCCATAAATCATGAGAGCGTAATGCGTATACCGGACGACTCCCGCCAACTCATGCTCCATAATCCGGTTAAGAATCCCAACGGCCTGTTGTGTGTCTTGATCGTTCATCTTCATACCTCCCGTTTCAACCAATACAAAATGTAAAAGGACTTCTACGCACAAGAAGAAAGTAGCCAAAGACGCCACAGGGGGTCAAATACGGCCATCCCTCCTGGACAGAATCCATGGCCCCTGACCCTCCAAGCTGTCTAAATACCAGTTTCCTGTTCGTCATCCCGCCCCTCTTCCGTCCTCCCCAACATTCGTCATCGGGCCTCACTCCTCTCCCTCACTCCACTTCCATTGTCAGGAGGTTTCATGCCGAAGAGGAATGAAAGGGGAGGTAGACGCACCATTTGAATTCAACACGCATCCTTCCCCCTCCGTCATCCCCGACAGTTGTTATCAGGGGATCCATCTTCATTTTCTTTCCAGAGAATTCCCTGGCCTGGGGGCAGGGCCGAGCCGTGTAACCGGCACCGGAGAACAGGTGGGCAGTGTCTGAGCCCTTCGACGGGCTCAGGGCACAGGACAAGCTCCGCGAGTTGGTCCGCTCTCTGTAGAGTTGGCGTCCCTCCCCTCCACAAAGAGGCCAGACGGGGCGTCAATGGTTTTGGCCACGTTTGCCGAAACAAAAAGTCTGTCCTGAGCCAGGTCGAAGGAGACCTCGTCGTACGGGGACGCCCCCCGGGCATTACTAAAACTTTCGCATCATCATCTTGAGCCGTCATCAAAGGTTCACTAACCCGTCCCTCTGCAAATTCAAAAAGGTACCTCTCTTCCTTTATCCTTTCAACGACTTCCTCCGTTCGGTCATACCGGATCACACTCTAGTAGCAACCCTTGAACGGAAGAGATAAACAGGGTATCTTCTTAGAGAATAGCTTTTTTCTATTGAGAACATTTCGACATGGCCAATCCCAAACAAGAATTACTGAAAGCCAAACGAAAAGAAATCCTGGCGTTAGCCGAAGCACACGGAGCCGCCAACATTCGTCTGTTTGGCTCAATCGTGCGAGGCGAAAACACCGACCTCAGCGATGTGGACTTTTTAGTTCAAATGAACGAAGGGCGGAATCTATGGGACTTAATAGGCCTGACACAACATCTGGAAGAACTTCTCCATTGTAAAGTAGATGTGGTCACTGAAGGAGGTCTGAGCCCCTACCTGAGAGAGCGTATTCTGGCCAGCGCGGCCCCCTTATGAAGGAGGATCGCATCTACCTCCTGCACATTCGCGATGCCCTTGCCAACATTCAAGAATACACAAGTTCCGGACGAGAGTTCTTCTTCAAAGACAAGAAAACCCAGGATGCCGTCGTCCGTAACCTTGAAATCATTGGCGAGGCCGTAAAACATCTATCGGCTTCCTTAACCACGTCTCATCCTTAAAGGACCTCGTCGTAAGGGGGTTAAACTCCCGTCAGCGATCTTCCCCACTCCGTCCTTCCTCCAATCTTCGCTCTTGTCTGGAAATCCCTGAACGATCCGGCATCTTGTCCGACGCCTGCCGGACAGCCCAAGAGGCGAACATCCGCACGAATTGGCGGGCCCTGTTCGAGCAATGCGAGTTGGCCCGCCTCCCCACTCTGTGTTCGCCTCATGTAGTGTGGCTGAACGGGGCGTCAATGGTTTTGGCCACTTTTGCCGAAACAAAAGTGGCTCGGCTGCCTGGCCGAGACCAGGCCCTCCACCCCTCAAAACATCCAAATCACCTGAGACGTAAAAAGAAGCTCGGGTCAGATAACCTATTACTTCCCCCCTCTTTAATTCTGCGATCCTCGCTCTTGCCTCCAGTCAATAAAAGGTTCGCCT
>JAOUQB010000444.1 GCA_029879555.1 Nitrospirota bacterium
CAAAACCAGGGTTCGGTCATCCGAGGCGGTCGCACACGATCAGGATTCAAAAACACTTTTTTATTCAATGAATCGAATTCGAGCCCGGCAGTGTCATACACCAATTTCCATAGTCGATAAAAGGTTCGTTCCGGATCTTCTTTCACTTTGGTGCTGTTCTCCACAACTTGTGCGACGGATTGTTGCAACTTGTCCATGCGAGGGTCAGGGTGCGCCCAGGTATGTTGAAATTTCTGTTGGTCGAGCGGACCGAGAAACTGGGACATCGGTGTGGGGTGAGCCTCAGGCGGTGTTAATAACGCCGAGCCTGGAGGCACTAAGAGGCGCACGCTATATTGCACGGGATCGATACAGTCGATCAGCCCATGCTGTTCAACCAAGTCAAACATTTCTGCATAGTCTTCGAGGGTCGTCCACGGGGTGAAGGCAACCAGCGAGGGACGGAGGGTGATCCCGACCGACTGAAGAATGCCATGCGCTTTAAAGATGTCCTGGGGTGTATGGCCCTTGTCTAAATGGACGAGCACGGTTTCGCTGAACGACTCCACCGCAGAAATAACGAACAGGCATCCAAGTTGACTGAATTCTTTGAAGGTCGATTGGTGTTTGAGGATATGTTCAATTTTTGTCGTGAAATCGAAGGTGAGGTGAGGGAACTCTTCATGCATGGCGCGTACAATGTTCAGGGAATGGCCTGGCCCGTTCAGAAAATCGGGGTCGCCTAAGGTGATGTGGACGGCGCCAGCCTTCACCTGTTGTCGAATATCCGCTAACACCACTGAAGCCGGGAATAAGAAAAATCGGCCTTGATACACCGGAACAATGGGGCAATGTAAACAGGTATGCAGGCACCCACGACTGGCTTCTACGTAGCCCACGATATGTTCCTCCCCTTGGTATTCCAAACGCGCGTATTCGCAAAGAGGGGGAAGTGTGGTACGTGTCTGAATTGGAAAGACCGAATTGCCAGAGGTGCTAGCTGTTGAGGTAGGGGATGCCCAACTGATCTTCTTCAAAAGTGGAAGGGCTGTTGCCCCGCGACGACTGACACCCTCTATCGACATGGCAACGGCTGAGTCAGAGCGGTGTGGTGTCTTCTCGCAAGATTGGGATTTGGACAGTTGGTCGAGGAGATTCACCAACGGTGTCTCATATTCTCCACCAATCACGGAGTCCGCGAGGTGCTCCAGTAAATATTCTGCGTTCAGGGACGCATAGAGCCCATAAAAACAGATATGGGCGTTGGGATTGGTCTGCCGAATGCGTTCGGCCACCTGGCATCCCAACGACAACGCCGTATGCATGGGCACAGAAATGCCTACTACCTGTGCTTGATTGACGCGATGCGGATCAAATTGTTCAATTGATAAGTCCAAGGTTGTTGGCGCATAACCCTTCTGCTCCAGAAATCCTACGGGCTGCGCCAGGCCAATCGGCTGATGGCCCAGCTCATAACACGAAATGAACAGAATGGCTCCAGGCTGCTGAAGCGCGGCACTGGCCCTTTGGGTGAGTGAAGACGTAGGGTTTGGCACTTCAGATATTTCTTACGGTGCGAAATTACGGTTAAAGGGTACTGAATCGACGACCATCAGCGTTGGCATAACTTGCCACGCGAGCATTGGCCTGCGTGCGAGTTTCCAGTTTTTCGACTACCTCGGTGAATCGACCTGCGGGTATGGCACAGGTCATTTCATCAGGGGACATCCCCGTACGAATACGGCTGAGCGTGCACCCGGTACTCATGGCAATTTGGTTGTGTTCTTTCGCCAGAGGAATGATATGGCACTGGGGTTTCCCCACGATTGGCATGTCACGAAAGGCATCGTGGAGCACCATTCCTTGAAAAGCGCTTAAGCGAAGGAGAATGACGTCAGGATCGAATGTCGTTTGGGAAATTGGACTATAGGTGATGAAATTGTAGCGATCCTTGACCACCGGTAATTGCATGGCTTCTTCAGAAGTGACCCATCCACTCTCTAAAAGACCACGAACATCCTCGTTCTGCATCACTTCATCAAGCGTCTTGAGCCCATGGGTCACGCTTCCGACGCTGCAATTAAAGTGATCACCTGCTTTGGTGGTGAAGGCACGACCTTCAGCTTGAATCCAAAAGACACAGCCTGCTGTGACTGTTCCGGTCCGTCCATCCGCACTCGGATCGGGCATCGTTCCCTCATGTAACGGGACCCCTTCTGGGGCTTCCTGGGAAAAGGTAATGGCCGTGGGGATATGGGAAAGTCCTAATGCCTGTTTTAATCGTTTGCCGGCTTGTTTCCAATCAACAGATACCATCTTTGGGCCTCCAATATTTCAATAGAAGTAAGCGCTGCATTGTAAACCTCCTCCCCCATGAGGGAAAGGGCTGATTGGTTGAATATGCAGGAGTGGGGTCTCCAGGCAGAAAAATGAGGAAATGACTTTCAGGATATTGTTCATCTTGATGACGGATCTGTACCCATTTCAGCTTCCGGTGATTTTGGATCTTTACCCTTGGCCTGAAGAATCTAGGGTTCACTATTTCACCATGTGAGCGAAATGAGGATGATCAAATCACCATCATAATGGGCCGCAGTCTTTCAGAGGGGATACCCCTGGATGTTTGTCTGTCTTGTGGGGTTAGTTGCCATGGTATCGGGATTCTCAGTTCTGGCATGTGATCGGAATCATGATCAGGATGAAGACGAAACAGAATGTCGCCGTCACCATCATGGGCCGAAATCATGGTCCAATATTTCTGAAGCCGCGTTCAAGGCGTGCGGGTATGACAATAAGGAAAATTTTTGGATTGCTATCGCAAATGTCTCAATAATGACAATAGGCAAGATGCCAAGGACAGCATTCAAGAGACGCGGCTTGAGCCAAAGGAACCAGAGTCTAACCTGCCACGAATAGGTGCAATGACCTGGGAGGCTGAATGAAAGGGGCT
>JAOUQB010000445.1 GCA_029879555.1 Nitrospirota bacterium
ACCAGATCTCAATGAGGTCCATCTTGATCCGATCCATGTCACAGCCCATGGTGTGGACTTGTCGACTCAAGCCGTCCTAGTGGGCTTACGGGAATTTCTCTCTTCTTCGTCCACTCCCCTAGGGACCAAACTCGCGAAGCTCTTTGTGGAGTTACACACACAAGTTGGCTTAGACCTTGAACCATTCCAGACGGCCTTGCAAACCTATGGGGTATCTGGACAGGGAAAGGCGCAGGTCGCGCTTCATCTGCACAAGCGAGAACAGGGGGATATGAACGCTTCGATAAACCTTGATGCAGAAAAGCTCACGGTTGCCCAAGAGGGGGCCGAGCTGAAAGAGATAAACGGAGGGCTACAGCTCAGAAAAACCCTTCGTTGGGATGTCGACGGACAGAAAGCACCCTCTCAAAAACGATTTCTTCCCTCTGACCGTATCGCCCAGCTTAAAATGTTGTCAGGGAAAGGACAACAGATTTCTATCGATGAATTCACATTCGGCCCCTTATCCGTTCAGAACTTTTCCACTCATGTCGGGTTTCAGCAACAGGTTCTGAGAATCCAAAATTTAGCCATGAACGTGTTAGGTGGAGGGATCGGAGGCCATATGGCCATTGCTATTGAACATCCCTTAAACATTTCTGCCGATTTCGAAATCGCCAATCTCAATATCAATGAACTCATGACCCAGAAGAATAAAATTGCAGGCGATAGCACCATTGCCGCGACCATCGCCCTTGATGCCGCACTTCAGGACGAAACAGGAGCGGTCGATTTGAGCCGCTTGTCTTGTCAGGTCAACATTACCCACATTGGGAAGGAAGCGTTAGATCGGCTCCTTGTCTTTCTCGATCCCGAAGGCAGCAATCCGACCCTCTCGAACGCCCGTGCCCAATTACAACTTGCCAACCCCTCCCTCGTACACATCGACATCGCGAGAGGGCAATTAAATCTTGTCATTGAATTTCAGGGAAGTTTGATCCCAACCTTTACCCTCAATCGAATCCCCATCGCCAAGATGAAACATATTGAAACATTGACCGCAGCCATTCCCAACTGGAAAGACCTCGTTCCCTTATTAGACATGATTGGGGCCGAGACCTATAGTTTTTCTCCTGAGGGTGAATTGATCATGCGCTGAAATAATGGTCAAGCTAAGCCAACGGCGAAGCATCTCGCGACGCGGTGGGACGATCGAATGAGGCTCAGATCATTCCCTCCGCTCAGGAGGACAATGCGGGGGAGCAGACCGTTCAACCAACCTGTCCTGTGCAATGCTAAGAGGGTAAGATGACTAAATGGACAACATTTTCCTACAGAGGTTTTAAATTTGATATGATACTAATTATGTGCCCCCAACCATCAGACTCGTTTATTGGGAAAGCCATCCATACTCTTGCAAGCAGTTTCGTGCTCACAATCTTTATGGGATGCGGAGGACCGTTAGTGGGTGTCACGGTGGTGGATGAACGCACGGCCTTAGAAAACCAAGTCCTGGGGACCTATCAAGAATTAAACCAGGAAGTCATGCTGGTGGCCTCGGTCCGGTATATCGATCCCAAGGGCAAATTGAAACAGAGCGCCGAACTACCTCCTGGGAAAAAAGAGGTCGCCCGCGCCTTGCAACGCATCTCATTCAACAAAGACGACCTCAACCGGTTTAAAGCCCTGGGTGTGGTGGGAGAAAATACCAAAGGGGGCGTCACGCTCTTGTCTCCGGACAAGGTTCCCGTCGAGGAGAAGCCCTTTCTCGACAATCTTTTGAAGGAAGAAAATGAAGACCGCCTGGTGGTCATGAACCGGGTCGTCGAAACCAATGAAACGCTGACCCCTCAAGATTTGCCAAAAGTGCACACTATGTTTGCTGCCCTCAATCGTGACAAAGCGATGAAGGGTGAATGGATTCAACTCGACAATGAACAATGGGTGCAAAAGAAAGGCACCCAGTAACCAGCTCAACCCTCATGAAACCCTAAACTAGACGCCCCCCTCTCACCCTTCGTATCCATTGGACTCTCGCCTTTGAAATTGACGATGCCCATGAAACATTCCACATCACGTTTGACGATGGCCGACGACCATCTCAGTGCGATCACTCGACCTTGTGGCCTATATCTTTTGAGCCTTGCCCTCCTGTTTCTTGGCGCCACACCATCTTTTGGCGAGCCTCCTCAACGGCTGACCTCCCATCCGGCGGCTGATTATCAACCGACCGTTTCAGCCGATAGCCAGGTGCTCGCGTTTGTCTCCACGCGGTCAGGCAACGAGGATATCTGGATTCAATCCCTTGGGAACACGGGGATGGCGCTTCCCCGTCAAATGACCACCCATCCAGCCAGTGATCACAATCCCAGCATCAATCGTGATGGGACACGACTCTTGTATGTCTCACAGAAAACTGACCCGCGTGGGGACATTTACCTGCGTGATCTGATTACCGGAGAGGAGCAACAACTGACCGACCTTCGCAGTGGCGATACCTTCCCCCAATGGGATCCGGAGGAAGATGCCTTTTTTTATCTCAAAACTCATCCACTCGAAGGCACGTCTGCCATTTATCGACAATCATTATCCGACAAACAAGAAGCACTCATTATTCCACAGGCCACCAGTTTTTCTGTGGGAACCGCCGGCATGATTGTCTATACCAATCATACACACATTTCGATCATGGACCTCCACACGAAACACACGACGACGTTGGAGTCGGCCGCATCCACTCTCGATCTCTGGCCCACGATTCTTCCCCCTGTGCCCTCGACTACCCCTGAGCCGTTTGTCTTTTTTACGCGGTATGAACAGGACACCAACGCCGATGGCCAACTCGATACCGACGATGAATCGTCGATCTGGATGGCTTCATTACCCGGGTCTCCAGGCAACAAGAGTCTCGGCTTTCAACTCACACCTACCCATCAGTTCC
>JAOUQB010000446.1 GCA_029879555.1 Nitrospirota bacterium
TCCCGGAAAGCTTTGGCATGCCGTCCAACAGGCGAAACAAAAAAACCGCAAGGCTCAGGATCGAAAAAGTTATGACGCGTACTTACGACAAATCGTCTGGCGTGAATTTGCTCAGTATCTCTTGTTGCATTTTCCTTCTACGGTTCACGAGCCTCTCTCTACGGATTACCGGGCCTTTCCCTGGCGCAACGAGATGGATTCCCTTCGGACTTGGCAACAAGGCCTCACCGGGTTTCCGATTGTGGATGCAGGCATGAGGGAATTGTGGCATACCGGATGGATGCACAATCGCGTGCGAATGATTACGGCTTCATTTCTCACCAAGGATCTACTGCTACCCTGGCAGAAGGGGGCGGCCTGGTTTTGGGATACCCTCGTGGATGCCGACTTGGCCAATAACACCTTGGGCTGGCAGTGGGTGGCCGGCTGTGGGGCCGACGCCTCCCCGTTCTTCCGAATCTTCAACCCCATCACCCAAGGGATTAAATTCGATCCGGATGGGCGGTATGTTCGAAAATGGGTGCCCGAACTCACCAACTTACCTTCCGCGTGGATTCATCAACCATGGGAAGCCCCGCCTCGTGTGTTGGCCGAGGCGAACATCTCTCTGGGAGAGACGTATCCACAACCTATGATTGACCACGCAGCAGCCAGGAATCGAGCCCTTCTCGCCTACCGCCAATTTAAAAAAGGCAAGAGCGAAAATTCCTCTGCGTTTTCAAAAAAACAAGGAACAATGGCATGCCTATAAACACTGACGCTCCTTCCACAACAGAAAAGTCCAATCTTTCTCCCAGGCAGGGCTCGCCCAATACCATCGTTGATACCCAGCCACGAGTCGGGATTAGCCAATGCTTATTAGGTGATGAGGTTCGCTTTGACGGGGGGCATAAACGGGATGTCTTTTTAACGGATGTGTTGGCCCCCTTTGTGGAATGGGTTCCAGTGTGTCCGGAAGTTGAGGCCGGCTTGGGCACGCCGAGAGAGGCCATGCATTTGGCCGGAGACTCTGACGCCCCAAGACTGCTCACCATCCGCAGCAAGGTAGATCATACCGATACCCTCCAGGCTTTCAGTCAACGCCGGGTGAAAGAATTACGCGAATGTGACTTGGATGGATATATTTTCAAAAAAAATTCTCCCAGCTGTGGTGTCCATCGCGTGAAGGTCTACACCGAAAAGGGGCATCCGGGTAGGCAGGGAACGGGAATTTTTTCAGCCGCCATACAAGAGGCCTTTCCGCTTCTCCCGGTCGAGGAGGAGGGTCGTCTGAACGACGCCCCGATCCGTGAAAACTTTATCGTTCGAATATTTTGTTATCGAAGGTGGAAAACTCAGGTCCAACAACACCGCATCACCCGCGGCATCATTGTGGACTTCCATACACGACACAAATATTTATTGCTGACGCACAGCCGTTCCCATTATCACGATCTTGGACAACTGGTCGCAAAGGCGGGCGATTACACACCAAGTGACTTAGCCACTCGCTACGGGTCACTCTTCATGGACGCGCTCAAAACCAAAGCCACGGTTCGAAAACATGTGAATGTTCTGCAGCATCTGGCTGGCCATTTCTCCAAGCAACTGAGCACAATTGAACGAGCAGAACTGCAGGAAACGATTCAAGATTACCACCAGTATTTCACGCCTCTGGCGGTGCCTCTCACGCTCATTAAACATTATGTACGTATCCTGGCCGTTCCCTATCTCATGGATCAGGTGTACCTCAATCCACATCCCAAAGAGCTGATGTTGCGCAACCATGTCTAATCAACTGAATCATTCTCCAGCCTATCGCATCAAAACTGTCGCCAGTATGACGGGGTTGAGTACCCACGTCATCCGGAAGTGGGAAGAACGCTACCATTTGGTCCATCCCCAACGAGGGCCCAACGGATATCGACTTTTTACGGAAGATGACGTGCAATTCTTGTTGTACCTGAAAACCCAACTGACGCATGGGGAAACCATTGGACAGTTGGCCGAAAGTGGTGAGTCTCAATTGCGTCAGACCATGAAAGACATCTCCTATAACTTTTCTAGCCTCCCCAATCAGTTTCAACCAGAGGCTCGCCACCTTATCCATGCCGCCCTGAATCAGGATAATGAGGCCATCCAAAGAATTATTGCCAATTGGATTTTGCAATTGGGATTAGAGGAGGCCATCCTAGACATCCTGTTTCCACTCTTGCGCTCCATCGGGGAACTATGGCACCAGGGAGGAATATCCATATCAGCCGAAAACCGTGTGAGCCGTATGATGCGTCAACAATTAATCAATGCCTTAAGGCAAGATTCCTCCATGGGGCAAGAACAAGCCCTGATTGCTTGCGTCCCAGGGGATTACCATGAAATTGCGCCTCTCACGGCCACGCTTCTTCTTCAAAAACGGGGATGGCGCGCCACGTATTTAGGGCCTAATGTTTCAGTCGAGATACTTGAATTGGCTTTGCGTCGGAGGCAACCTGACTTTTTGATCCTTTCTAGTGCGACAGAACCAGATGTTCAGACAGGTCAGGCTTGGATTGAGACCATGGTGCATCTGTTCCAACCCCACTGCCGGGTCATCGCCGGGGGAGCGGGCTTCCGTACACTTTCTGACGACCTGACCAACAATGGGATTCCCTATTTAAAGCACGTAAATGAAGTGAGAACCCTCGACCTCAAAGCCGTTTCATCGTAGACCATTGAGTCATGCCGTTGATGAACATTTCATACATTCATTAAAAGGAGTCAGCACAATGTCACATCTAAAAAAAGGTATCATTCTTGTCGGGCATGGGGGCATTCCAAAAGGCTATCCAGCAGATCAAGTCAGTAAACTGAAACGATTGGAAGCACAACGCCGAGCCGCAGGACAACCCATGTCTGCGGAAGAATTAGAATTAGATACGA
>JAOUQB010000448.1 GCA_029879555.1 Nitrospirota bacterium
AACATCCGAACTCGACGAAATCCAGCAAGAGACCTCCCAACCAGACTTTTGGGATGATCCACGCCATGCCGCTAAAATTGGGCAACGGCAGGCCGAACTTGAGGGTCAACTCCATCGGTTAGAACAACTTGAACAGCAACGGGATGAGTTGCTGGCCATTCAGGAGCTGATTGGAAGCCAAGGGGACGCTGAGCTCGAAGCGGAATGGAATCAGGGTGTTAAAACTATTGAAGCCTCATTGGAAGCCTGGAGACTGGAGAAACTCTTATCCGATGAACACGATCATCGCAATGCCATTCTTTCCATTAACCCGGGCGCAGGCGGCACCGAATCGCAAGATTGGGCGCAAATGCTCATGCGCATGTATCTTCGATGGGCTCAAGAACGTCATTTCAAGGTAGAGACGATTGATTTGCAGCCAGGCGATGAGGCGGGGATTAAAAGCGTGACATTAGGCATTTCTGGACCACTGGCTTATGGTTATTTACGAGGCGAGGCCGGCGTCCATCGGCTCGTCCGCATTTCACCCTTTGATGCGAATAAACGACGACATACGTCCTTTGCTGCCGTTGGGGTCTACCCCGAATTAGACGATGATGTAGAGATCGAGATTGACGACAAAGATTTACGCATCGATACTTTCCGCGCCGGCGGAGCTGGTGGTCAGAATGTGAATAAGGTTGAAACGGCCATTCGTATGACACATCTGCCGACCGGCATCGTTGTCCAATGTCAAAATGAACGCTCACAGCTACAAAATCGCATCGGGGCTATGCGTGTCATGAAAGCCAAGCTGTATGAAGTCGAGCAACGCAAAAAAGAAGAAGAATTTCAAAACATCGTAGGCGAGAAAAAGGATATCTCCTGGGGGAGTCAGATCAGATCCTATGTGTTTCAACCCTACCAGATGGTCAAAGATCATCGCACGGATCACGAGTCAGGGAATCTGGCTGCGGTCATGGATGGCGCCTTGGATCCCTTCATTGAAGCGTATCTGACCATGAAAGCCTCAAAGAACGCACAGGCCTCAACCTCGTAGTCGACCAAATATTAACAACCACAATTTTTTCATTAATCTGAAACTCTTTGCTACCTCATGGATGAACTCAACGAACAACAACAACAACGGCTAGAGAAACTTCACCAGCTTCAAGAGAAGGGGGTTCGTCCCTTTGGGACGAGTTTTCCCACCACACACACCCTCGACGCAATTGTGCAGACCTATGATTCCTTAACCAAAGAAGAATTGGAGGCGACGCCGATTACCTGCACTGTGGCCGGACGGATCATGGCCATGCGCCGATTTGGGAAAGCCGCGTTTGCAGGTCTTCAGGAAGAAGGTCATCGGCTGCAGGTCTATCTCAAAAAAGATGTACTGGGAGACCACGCCTACGAACTCAGTCAAACATTTGATTTAGGGGATTGGATTGGGGTGGAAGGCCGACTCTTCCGGACCAAAACAGACGAACTGACTGTCGAGGTGCACACGCTGACGTTTCTCACCAAAGGGTTACGTCCCCTTCCGGAGAAATGGCATGGGCTCACGGATATTGAAACCCGCTATCGCCAGCGGTATGTCGACCTCATTGCCAATCCCACGGTTCATCAGGTGTTTCGGATGCGCAGTCGTATCATTTCCAGTATTCGCACATTTTTGACAGACCGGGACTTCCTCGAAGTGGAAACACCAATGATGCATCCCATCCCCGGTGGTGCGACGGCAAGGCCATTCGTCACGCACCATAATACGTTAAGTGTCGACCTGTATTTACGCGTGGCCCCGGAGCTCTATCTTAAGCGCCTCATCGTTGGCGGATTTCGACGGGTGTTTGAAATCAATCGCAATTTCAGGAATGAAGGGATTTCCACCATTCATAATCCAGAATTTACGATGCTGGAATTTTATCAGGCGTATGCGGATTATCAGGATCTCATGGTCCTCACGGAACAATTATTCCATCAATTGAGCCTGGATGTGTGTGGAAGCGCGACGGTGGACTATCAGGGGCAATCAATCAATCTGGCTCCTCCCTGGACACGTCTTTCCTATTTAGACTCGATTGTGGAATTAGGAAAATTGGACAAGGCCGTGCTTTCCAAGCACGATCAAGCGATCAAAGCAGCCAAGTCATTGGGAATAGCGATGCCACCTAAGGCCAGCCACATCGATCTCCTGGTGGCGCTTTTTGAAGAAACGGTGGAACCTACACTCATCCAACCCACATTTATCACCGATTTTCCAATTGAGATTTCTCCGTTAGCTCGCAAGAAAGAAACCAACCCAGCCCTCACGGATCGGTTTGAGCTGTTCATTGGAGGACGGGAACTTGCCAATGGCTTTTCCGAGCTAAACGACCCCATCGACCAACGCCAACGATTTGAGGCCCAGGTGACCCTTCGCGACGCTGGCGACGAAGAAGCCCATTACCTGGATGAAGATTTTATTCGCGCCTTGGAATATGGCATGCCCCCGACAGCCGGAGAGGGTATCGGCATTGATCGCCTCGTCATGTTACTGACGAACCAAGCCTCCATCCGTGATGTCATTCTCTTTCCCCAATTGCGACCGGACCACACTTCGTGAGCCTACCCTATGAGATAATCATTGGCTTGCGATACTTGCGAGCCAAACGCCGCCAACGCACGATCTCCCTTAATACCTTCATCTCTATTGCGGGCATCACCTTAGGCGTGGCGGCCCTGATTGGAACCCTGGGCATCATGACTGGGTTCAAGGAAGATCTTCAGTCAAAAATTCTTGGCACCACTGCCCATATCATCGTCCAGGAGCGAGGCACCAATGATATGAAGGACTATCGCGACCTCGTCCAACAAATCGAAGCAGTTCCCGATGTCGTTGCCGCCGCCCCGTTTATTTTCAAACAAG
>JAOUQB010000447.1 GCA_029879555.1 Nitrospirota bacterium
GAGTTCGACATGGCTCTGACTGAGTGGAACCTCTCAGGTGCTCTCGATATGAATGTGGCCTCCTCGAATGACTCAGGCCGAACCCGCAAGCAATGCAAAATGCAGCCAGGGCAAATACGCGTCTGCAATGCCACCTACGGCTTCAATGGCTGGCTCGGTCTGGCCACAATCGGCCTCGATCCCAACGGACACATCGACCAGGGCTCAGCGAAGATGAACGACAGCTACTCCTCCTATTGGACCATCCCGGATGAAAAACGGCACGTCATGTGCCAGGAAATTGGCCACCTCTTCGGCCTGGGCCACACCAGCGAAGACAGGTCCAGCCAAAAAACTTGCATGGATTACTCCTCCGATCCCATGAGCATTTCGCCCAACCAGCACGACTACGATCTGCTCGCACAGATCTATTCGCATATAGATACCTACAACAGCTATGACACCGGTTCCGGAAGTGGGGGCGAAACCGGCGGCGACGTCAAGCCTTGCAACCCCAAGAAACCGGGCTGCACGGGGTTTGATCTGCCAAACGGAGTGCCACCCGGGGCGGTTCGGATGCATCGCGGACCGCACGAAGAAACCTGGGTCAAAGGCCGACCCGATGGCGGCCTGTGGATCTTTCACGTGCGACTCGCCCCTGATGGCCACAGCCACAAATAGGCCTGGGGACCTGACAATCGCATAAACAAATTTAACAAAGAAAGAGACAGGAGCTTCGCCTGTCTCACGCCAAAGCCCGACCCACACAGGGGGTCGGGCTTTGGTGTGTTAGAGCCTTTATCCAAGAGCAGAACCTTGGGAAAAGCTTCGAAAAATACAGTACCCCTCCCAACTTTCCATCCTCAGAGGAACGAAGGTTCTGAGCCCAGCCAACCCCACGCATCGACACCTCAGCCCCTCCGTCATCCCTGCAGGTTTTTGGCAGGGATCCATCTTCCCTTGACCTTAATTCCCGCAAAACGTCCACAACAAAAATTCTGTACTTTAATCAAGGAGTTGGGTAGCATGCGGTCAGGAAAGAAAAACGACTTCCTCATTTCCTAGATCAATCATGAGGGATAGAAGAGGATTGCTAAAGAAACATAAAACGCTTTTGTGTCATAAATTAAGGAAAACCCTCTGAACCGAGAGATCCTTCAGTCGGCAATCCAGAATGGCCGGATCGAATGGCAACGCCATGCCTTGGAGCGCATCATGGAGCGCGGCATTTCTCGCCAGGATGTCTTCAACGTGCTTCTCACAGGTGAAGAGATCGAAGATTACCCCCAATGACACCCCATTCCCCAGTGCCTTACTCTTCGGCTGGAAGGGTCATGAGCCGATTCATGTCGTCGTGGCCCTTGATTCAATCGGTCAACAGGGATAAATTATTACTTTGTATCGGCCGGACCTAGAGCATTTCAATCCTGATTTTAGGACACGGAGGAATCGTTGACACGAAATCACCTACCCTCTCAATGCCCACTCTGTGGTGGGACAAAAAAACCCGGCACGACCACCTTTACGGCCGAGTTGGAATTTGGCGTGGTCGTGGTCCGAAGTGTGCCGGCTTTACGCTGTTCGATGTGTGGCGCAGACTGGATTCAAGATGATATCGCGGCTCGTTTGGAATTGATCGTCAACGAAGCCAAACAAAAGCGGCGGCAAGTGGAAGTGACGACCCTCGCCTAAGCCATGGTGTTCGTGACAGGCCTTCCGACTTGACGCTTTTCCTCAACGACCTTCCCGCTCCATCATAATTCCCATTTACCCGCGCAGGGCTCGAATCTGGCACTGTTTACCTCAGCCAGATAGTTACATGCCTTTTCCTCCACCAAATCATTCCCCCTCATCCATCATCCCCGCAGATCGTTCGCAGGCACCCATCATCGCCCCCCTCCTTTGTCAGGAGGTTTCATTCCGAAGCGGAATGAAAGGGGACGTAGCGGCACCAGTTCAGTCCTACACGCTTCCATCAACTCTTTCCCTCGTTCTCCTTCCCAATATGTCATCCTGAGAGGAAGGAAGGATCTAAGCCCAGCCAACCCCACGCATCGACACGCTTCGCTCTTCCGTCGTTCCTCCAGGTTTCTAGCAGAAACCCAATTTCACTCTCCCTCCACCCCAGCGAGAAATTTTCATGAACAAAAATTCTGTACTTTTTCCAATAGCATGGGTAGCATGGCCGAGAGTTAGTTCGTCAACACATTTCGCGCCTGATCAAGACAACGTAGGCGAATATGACAATGGCAAAAGATAAGCGCGTGACGAATTACTCGTTCACAACAGACGTGCCCTGTACTTTGTCCTTCTACTGGGAATACGAAGAACGATGAAACTGATATCTTGGAACGTAAACGGAATTCGGGCCATCATCAAAAAAGAATTTGCGGTTTCGCTTGAAGCCATGAACCCTGAGGTGCTCTGCCTTCAGGAAACCAAAGCCCAAGACGATCAGGTCTTGGAAGCCTTACAAGATATGTCCGACTATCATATGTATACGAACTCGGCCAACAAAAAAGGGTATGCGGGGACAGCCATTCTGGCAAAAACCGAACCGCTTCGCGTAACCAGAGGCATCGGAATACCGGAACACGATCAAGAAGGACGAGTGTTGACGGCAGAATTCAAAGACTACTTCCTCGTCAATACTTATGTGCCGAATTCCCAGAACGGATTAAAACGCCTACCGTACAGACAACAGTGGGATCAGGATATGTTGGCGTACCTGAAAGGATTGGAAGCCACGAAGCCGGTGATGTGGTGTGGTGATCTGAATGTCGCCCACAAAGCCATCGATCTGAAAAACGACAAGGCCAACTACAATAAGACAGCCGGGTATACCCAGCAAGAGATCGACGGAATGGACAATTATCACAAGAGTGGATTCGTCGACTCGTTCAGACAT
>JAOUQB010000566.1 GCA_029879555.1 Nitrospirota bacterium
TGGGGTGAGGTTTTTGGGGGCGTATTACAACGAGGCTCTTCAACCCCAAGATCCCTATGAATTCATGGCTCTACTCAGAGGGCAAGACTTTCTTGCTTCATATCGGAATGTGGCCCTATCGAATCTTGGGCGATGCGTCCAAAAGAACGAAGCTCTTTACCGAAAATTAACAGAATGTGCTATGGACCTTTCTCTCACCTCCTCGAATCCCTGGGCACATTTCAAGGAGCAGATCCCCGATATTCAGGGAGGTGCGGACTTTCTTGAAGATTTCGAGCGCTTTCTTACCACATTTATGGACACCACCTACAATGGTGAGCGTCTCGTTGACCGACCCGACTCTTTGTTTAACCTGATCTGTCAACTCGGGAATGTTGCCAATGTGGCGTCGGTTCAGGGGGAACAAAATGAAAAGGACAAAGCTATGGTATTTCAAGAGCGTTTAATAGAGGCTGTAGGGGAGTCGCAGGCGCATGAAGCCAGGGAAGTCATCGCCATTGGCCAATTAAGCTGGCGTCTTCGTGACGATGACAACATTCTTTTGGGACGCATCGAAAGCCAGTTCCTTCGGGCGTTGCTCCTTGGCGCTAAACGGTTACAGGCATCCGGACGGCTGACCGGTAAGCTTCCAGGCGAAAAATTTGCACCCCTTGTAGCACAAGCACTTCGAGATGGTACCCACGATCCCATTCACCTTGACGAGGATGAACCGAAGGCAACCCAGAGCAACGCAGACATCAATGAAAAGCCTCGGCAACTCATTGGGCAACCTGCTTCTCATGGTCTGGCAGAGGGCCAGGCACGTCTGGTTAACAGCCTCGAAGATTTTCGGAATTTTCAACGGGGGGACATCCTGGTGTGCGAGTCGATCCAACCGACCATGACCCATCTCGTTCCACTCGCCTCCGCAATTGTAGAACGGCGAGGTGGAATGTTGATTCATGGTGCGATTATTGCGCGCGAACTTGGTATTCCCTGTGTGAATGGTATTTCCAATGCAACCAATGTGATATGCGAGGGTGATCAATTGACGGTGGATGGGTATCTTGGAATTGTGACAATTGGGGCTCCAGATTTCGCGCTGGAAAGCCAAGCCTTTTCTGAGAAACGTTAGTTTCTTTAAAGAAATTTTGAGCTCTCATAGATGGTTTTAATGAGCTGTATGGTGTTTTTCTTTGCCAAAATGTAAAGGGGATTCAATCTATGATCCAAATTTCCTACATCAGTAAGGCAACCCAATCGATGTCTCAAGATGAATTAGAGGAGATCCTGAGGGCTAGTCGGGAAAACAATGGACGATTGGGCATTACAGGAATGCTGCTCTATGGAAACAATACGTTCGTGCAAATACTGGAGGGAGAAGAAAAAGCTGTTAATGAGTTGATTGAAAAAATAAAAAGAGATCCCCGCCATGCCGACTTTCATGTGTTAAAGAAAAAAACCATCGATCGGCGTGAGTTTGCCGATTGGAGCATGGACTTTAAACGAGTCTCGGGTGAAGATTTTCAGGCGGTCAAAGGACTCGAAAAACTCGTTGAGAAGGATTTTAATACGACATTTTTGGAAAGCCACGCAAGTATTGTCGAGTCCTTGATGGAACATTTCCGGAAAGATCGACTGAAAAAGATAGGACAGGAAGAATTATCGTTGGATGAGGAAGACCGTTTCATTAACATTCTTCACCAAATCATTCGGGCTGCAGTGAGAGTTCTGGCTGTCTTGATGGTGTTTACGATTCTGTGGGGAGTGGTGGATGTGGTCTATATCATCTATCAAAAACTCATCTCTCCTAGCTTCACCACATTTACCATTCGGGATATCGTCAGCACATTTGGAGCCTTTTTAGCGGTCCTCATCGCCATAGAAATTTTCATTAACATTACCCTCTATATTCGCAAAGATGTCATTCATATTAAATTAGTGGTGGCTACGGCTTTGATGGCCATAGCCAGAAAGGTCATCATATTTGATTTTAAAGAAATTACTCCGCCCTATGTTTTTGCCACTGCTGCCGTGGTGCTGGCACTAGGCATTACCTACTGGCTTATTGAAAGACGGTTAACCTGGGGTGAATCGGATAGTCTGTAAATGAAAAGCAGTATTTCCTAATTTTGAGAGCAGGTTCCTAAAGATTAGATTTAGTTTTGCT
>JAOUQB010000449.1 GCA_029879555.1 Nitrospirota bacterium
GAGATGGATGTGATTTCCCGAAAAGTGTTGCAATTGGAAATTGAAAGGGAAGCTTTAAAAAAAGAAACGGACACAGGAAGCCAAACGCGGTTGGCCAATTTAGAGCAAGAACTTCAAGGGAAGCAACAGA
Source organism: Nitrospirota bacterium (assembly GCA_029879555.1). Classification (GTDB taxonomy): domain Bacteria; phylum Nitrospirota; class Nitrospiria; order Nitrospirales; family UBA8639; genus Nitrospira_E. The sequence continues at coordinate 131 of JAOUQB010000449.1, forward strand.
CCTTGGCGGAACTCAAGTCACGGTGGGATGCCGAGAAGGCTGCAGTCAGTAAATTGCAAGAGTTGCGGCAGTCGATCGAAAAGGTGAAGCAGGACATTGAGCAGGCCGAGCGACAGTATGATCTCAATAAAGTCGCGGAATTGCGCTATGGGTCGTTGCCGCGTTTAGAAAAAGAGATGAAGGAAGAAGAAGATCGTCTCACGAATAAAAATCAGGAGAGCCGACTCCTCAAAGAAGAAGTCGACGAAGAAGATATTGCCCAAGTGGTGAGTCGCTGGACGGGAATTCCCCTGAATCGGCTGATGCAAGGCGAAGTGGAAAAACTTCTACATCTGGATGACTATTTACACCAACGGGTCATTGGGCAAGACGAAGCCGTCCGGGCGGTCGCTGACGCCGTGTTGCGAGCCAGATCGGGCATTAAAGATCCCAACCGTCCCATCGGGTCCTTCTTATTCCTGGGGCCAACCGGGGTTGGAAAAACTGAATTAGCGCGGGCGTTGGCGCATACCTTATTTGACGATGAAGCCAATTTGGTGCGAATCGACATGTCCGAATACATGGAAAAGCATACGGTGGCCCGATTGATCGGGGCCCCTCCAGGGTATGTGGGTTACGAAGAAGGCGGACAACTCACCGAAGCTGTACGGCGCAAACCCTTCTCCGTCATCTTGTTTGATGAAGTGGAAAAAGCCCATCATGACGTCTTTAATGTGTTACTTCAGGTTTTGGATGATGGCCGGTTGACGGATTCGCAAGGTCGAACCGTCGACTTCAAAAACACGGTGCTCATCATGACGTCCAACTTGGGCAGTCAGGAAATCCTCGAAGCGCAACAACGCCAGATGGACTACGAAGGCATTCGTGCCCTGGTACTTAAAGAAATCCAACAACATTTCCGCCCGGAATTTCTGAACCGGGTGGATGAAGTGGTGGTCTTCCATCCGCTCACGCAGGCGGAACTGGGACCGATTGTGGAGATTCAATTAGCGCGACTGCGAGCCAGATTAACCGATCGACAGATGACCTTGGAATTGTCTCCGGCGGCAATTGCCGAGTTGGCTTCACGGGGTTATGACCCGGTCTATGGCGCCAGACCGTTAAAACGGCTCATTCAACAAGAAGTCGAAACGCCGCTTTCTCGCCTGATCATCCAAGGCAAGGCCCTCGACGGCCAAACAATAGTAGGCGATGTCGTCAACGGCAAGTTCGTCCTGGAGGCGAAAGGCACAGTAGAACCCTAGTAACACTCAGCTCTTCTCCCATTCCCTCTCCCTTTAAGGGAGAGGGCGAGGGTGGGTAAAAACTCTCTCTATCAAACCCGTCAGAGTCAGCTAGCATCCTTCCTCTTCCATCCTTCCCGACTTAGTGCTCAGGTATCCATCTCCAATCACCCGTCTTCAAATGGTCATCCTGAGCTGAAAGCGAAGAATCTGAGCCCCAAGCGAAACCACGTAGGGATAGCGAAAATCCACTCCCTCTTTCCGTCATTTCCGCAGCTCGTTGGCGGGGATCGATCCTTTCTTCATGCAGAATCCACCATGGGTCTGTTGAAAAATGCCGCCAGCGGCGTTCTCGCCAGTTTTCCGTGCTCACGTAATACCAGTACGCTCCGCGCGCAAAACTGGCTGCGGCCTTTCCTTCGAGCGGCCTCAGGACAGGACTGAACGGACCCTTCAACAGCCTCAGGGCATGCTTTTTTGAACAGATTCGAAGCTACGGATCACATACGCCTTCCTGGCCAAATGTGCCCTTTGATATCTTCATTATTCAACACTCCCACCATATGAACTCGCAGAGCAAAGTAACCCTTTCAGAGCAAACAAGAAGGGGGAAAGTGGTATGAGTATGCGTGCAATCAAAGCCAGCCCAACCAGCTCGCCTCTTCATACATATAAAAACCGAATCCAGGTTGCGTCTCATGAGGAATCGATGACAAGATTGGCCTCTATTTTTACAATGCCGGAACATCATGGTGGTCAAGCCAGTCCGTGGCTTGGTGCCTGGATGGACGCACTCACCAAAAGGATGTCACATGACCGAAGAAACGAAACCCGTGTTCACCATAGAGAAAATCTACGTCAAGGATTTGTCCCTAGAAGTCCCCCAGGCACCCGGCATTTTTCTTGAGCGTGACGCCCCACAGGTGCATGTTGAATTGAAGACGCAACACACGCGTATGGATGAAGACATGTATGATGCCTCGTTGACGGTGACTGTCACCGCCAAGGTAAAGGACAAGGTCATGTTCATCGTGGAGGTGGAGCAAGCCGGGATTTTTCGGATACGCCATGTCCCGGAAGCAGAACTAGGTCAGGTGTTAGGCATCGGGTGTGCGAATATTCTCTTTCCCTATGTGCGGGAAACCGTGTCGGATGCGGTGACACGGGGAGGGTTCCCGACCGTCATGCTCAACCCGGTGAATTTCGAAGCCCTCTACCAGCAACAGCAAAAACAACAAAAGGCTGCATCAGATTCCGGAGCCACCATCCACTGAGTCAGCGTCTACGGCGAAATGTTTCCCGAAGAGAGCGGGGGGAAAAGCGTATCTGAGGAGTAAATCCCAAAAGTCATCGGGAATCCATCCTTGATTGTTTCCCCTCCTTTGTAAGGAAGGGCAGAGGGGAGGTAGAGTCCGATCCTCTTTCCCTATTCGCCATGCCCGACAGGTTGACGCTTTGGTCTATCTGCATTCCCTCAACCGATCGAGACTGGAGAATACCGAAAGGGAAAAGCTTTTCTCACTTTAATG
>JAOUQB010000051.1 GCA_029879555.1 Nitrospirota bacterium
AATCCCTCCTGTGTTTTTAGAAGCGCAATCTGTTCCTAGCCTGAATTAATTCTTTGCCAGCTTTGGTACACAATCTGTCGAAATTCTGGCGACTGCTTGCACGCAAGTCATTTCGCTGCATGATGTGTTTACCGCCGGAGTGGTAAGTCGCGGCCCGCAGAAATCCCCTGCCCTTCTGTGGGGGCACTCAGTCGACTGGAAACCAGTATCTCTATACCGGGATGGTCGAAAGAACAGGCAAGGCAAGTCTTTCTGACGCAGAAGCGGCTGAGCCACATGCGAGATCGCTTGCGCGTAAGATTTTGCCTTTACATAGCATCATGGCGCGTTCAATGACATTTTGTAGCTCGCGCACATTCCCAGGGAAGGGATATTGCTTCAGGCTGGCAATGGCGTCCGCATCAATTTCAATCCCTTCCTTGCCAAATTTCACCCCAAATTTCACCATGAATTGTTTTGTGAGAGGGAGGATATCTTCCAGTCGGTTGCGAAGAGGAGGAACGATAACGGTTGACGCAGTAAGGTGAAGGAAAAGGTCCTCCCGGAATCTTCCTTGGGAGACCTCTTCCTGAAGATTGTGGTTGGTGGCAACAATGATACGGACATTCATGGCTCTGTCTTCCGTTCCGCCGATGCGGCGGAAGGATCGATCCTGAAGCACATGTAGCAGGTGACTCTGTGTGGCCGAATCTAGGTTCCCGATTTCGTCCAGAAAGACCGTGCCTGTTTCTGCTCGCTCGAGGAATCCACGTTTGTGCTCGTCTATCCCATCAAGCGCCCCTCGTTCGTAACCAAACATCTCCCGTGTAAACTGTTCTGGTGAAAGGGCGGTGCAATTGATGCCGACGAATGAGCCCTTGCTGCCAACACTATTGTGGTGAATGACTTTGGCCAGATATTCTTTGCCTGTCCCCATTTCGCCTGTCAAGAGCATTGGCATCGTGGGTTCCTGCGCAACCTGACGTAGACGGTTGAGGAGATCAGTCATCGCAGCGCTACTGGCTACAAGTCCGGACCAGGCATAGGGTGCAGCATCATGCGCAGCTTCATCTGCAACTCGGCGTCGAAGTGCGAGATACTCGATGGCTCGATCGACGACGGGGTCTACGCTCTGTAAGTCGACCGTCTTAATGAGAAAGTCATAGGCATCGAGTTTCATGGCTTCGACCGCATCTTCAACCGTGCCATATGCCGTGAGAATAATGACCACTGCATCAGGAGCCTTCGTCCGCAGGTGTTTCAGAACATCGATTCCCGACATGCCAGGCATTCTGAGGTCAAGCAAAATGAGATCGGGTTGCTCCTGCTCTAAGGCAGTCAACAATTCTTGACCCGATTGAAATCCGCGAACTCGATGCTGGCGCTTGGAAAGGCGTTTGACAATGGCATTGCGAATTGCAGATTCATCATCTGTCACGAATATACTAGCTTGCATGAGCTGAACTCCTTTTCATGTCACTTTTCTGTACAGGTGGTTACCGAGGAATTCTATTATTGCCGGCGTCTTTTTGTATTTTTTGTCTCATTCTATGATTTGTAATGGGCGTTTCATCAAATGAAATGCCAGGACATGCTTTGACAGGGCTTGAAAGTCCTCCATGCCAACGAGAGCGCAGGTATGCCCGGCTTGGATACATTGGTCCCGGAAATGATGTAAGTATTCCATCGAGGTATGATCGATAATGCGGCCGAGGACAATGATCATGAAGTTGGAGTCAGGGTTTGGGGGAGTCGCGAGTTTGCTCAGTGTCTTGTCGAGTTTGACGAGATTCATACAGGTAACCGAAGACAGGTAAATTTTATACGTGTCTTTTGTGGTTCCAGCTGTCCCCGGAATCATATTGTTGGCAGCCAGCTTCACGCTGTAACGTTCCCGTGACCCGCGGCCGTCTCCTATCCGGATGACGGGATTGGTGAATAATTCTTCGAATGCCTCGTACAGTATCGTTGAGAAGGGTTTCTTGATGATCTGGCCCGTTCGGACTTCGTTGAGAACATCTTGGACTGAAAGAAAGCTGAGAACGATGATCTTGGTCAGGATGCCGATGCCCACCCCGAGCAACAAATCCGATGTGGACAAGGTGACGATGATCGTGACAAGACAAATCAACAATTGTTCCCTGCCTATTTCGAGAATTTTTCGGAAAATGAGCGGTTCACACAGACGCCACCCCACATAGATGAGCATGGCAGCGAGCACGGCTAGTGGAATTCGGTTAATCAGCCCGGTGCCCCACCATAAGAAAATCGCCAGGAAGATGGCATAGTAAAAATTTGCCCAGAGGGTGCGTCCTCCGGCTTGAATGTTGGTTGAGCTTTTTACGCCGCCTGGGATAATCGTCAGGCCGCCAGCTAAGCTGGAGAGCATATTGGAGACGCCCATGGCCCGCAATGTGACGTTGGGATCAGATTTTCTATGGAAGGGGTCGATTTTATCGATAGCCGCAATCGTAGCAAGGGATTCGGTCCCATCAATGAGGGTCAGGGTGACAACGACGAGGAAAAGACCGACCCATAAATCCTGCTGTTGCCAGGCCTCCCAAAACGCCGGTAGACGAATTCCCTGTTCCAAAATATCATACGGCACCTTGATTAAGTATTCATTTGGAATTTGAAGCAGCCCCCCGGCTAGGATGCCTAATCCAACGACCAGCAGTGGGGCTGGAATAATGTTGGCCCACCGTTCTTTCCTCTTGGAGAGAAAGAAGAGGAGGGTTAAGGAGAGGGCACCAATGAGAAAAATTTCCGGATTCATGGCTTGAATATTTTGGGGAATGTTGAGGACGGCACCCGGAATAGATTTAACAGGAGGGGCGAGACTGCCCATCAAAGACGGGATTTGTTTTACGATGATCATGATCCCAATGGCCATAAGCATGCCTTCGACCACCGAGATAGGAAAATACATGGCAAATTTCCCGGCACGCATGAGGCTCAAGATAACTTGTACGAAGCCCGTTAGACAGATTGCCACCAGCAAAAGCGGGTACCCCACAGCCAAATCTCCATGGCCAAGCGTGAGAGCTCCGGCTAACAAGGCCGGAGCGAGACCAGCTGCTGGGCCGCTGATGGTGACATAGGCTCCACCAAGGAAGGGGAAAACCAGTCCTGCAATGATGGCTGAGATGAGACCCGCAACAGGAGGAGCTCCGGAGGCAATGGCAATACCCAGTGAGAGCGGAAGGCCTACGAGCGAGACCTGCAATCCTGCCATGAGGTCGTATCGCCAATGCTTGAGTCCCTGCACCCCGTTTTTAGGTTTTATTGTGGTTGTGACTGTATCTTGAATCGTCATTGTGGTCCTTGGTTAATTGAAGTGGGATCGAATTGATCGAAGCCTTTGCATTAAAAGTTCATGTCGCAGGAGTGCAGTGGAACCGTGGGTTCATCCACTGTGTACTTCTGGTTGTTAATGTTGAAGGCTTGTAGGAAAAGTTTTGAATCGACACCTGTTTCCTATTTGACATTTCAAGAAATGTAGAGAAGGCAATTAATGAGCCAGCATGTGGTTGCCTTTCGGTGAGCAGTGGTATCTGAGAATCTGTTGAATAACCAATATGTTGTATGGCCCTGGCTGGGTAGCCTTAAGTGGACGGTCCGCCAAGAAAGAGAAATTCTGTGCGAGAACGCTCTTAGCGATTTATTGCAATTCGCACAGGATTTATTCGGGAGAAGCAAGAGAGGGTGAAATCAATCCGGAAAAACCATTTTCAGATGAAATGGCGAATGGTTTCCATGTTATGGGAGGGGCCATGCTTTTTAAAAAAAAAGGACTTGGTTGAGCCAAGTCCTTTTTTAGCCTGTTATGGAGGAGGAGGGTTAGAGTTGGCGCAAGGCGGCAACGCGATCTTCGATAGGTGGATGCGTCGAAAAGAGCTGCATGAAGCTTCGGGATTGCCCGGAAATCTTCATGGTGGCCAAGGCATCTTGTGAACCGTATTCAAATTGCGTTCGTTGTACCCACCGGTCAATGCCCTCTAGGGCAGAAATCATATGCTCTTTCCCAACCGTATTTGCCGCAAAGCGATCAGCGGAAAATTCCCGGCGACGTGACCACCAACTAATGGGAATCATGGCAAGGAAGGAAAGCACGATTTGCAGGAAAATATAGGATACAAAGCCTAATGCCGCATTGCGTTCTGCCATATGTCGAGATACCCACCGACTAATAAAATACACAAAGGTATTCATCAATCCAGCCAGAACTGTGGTGGTAAACATGTCTCCGTTGTAGACATGGCCCATTTCATGAGCGAGCACCGCTCTGACTTCGCCTTCATTTAGGGTATTCATGAGGCCAGTTGAGACGGCCACCATCGAATTATTCTTTGAGGGGCCGGTGGCAAACGCGTTAGGGTCTGGAGAGTCATAAATCCAGACTTCCGGCATGGTGATGTTTAATTTTTCCGAAATCTTTTGAACGGTTTCATAAATCATTACCTCGGCCCGTGTCCGAGGTTCGGTGATCTGAGTACAGTCAATAAAAGCTCTGGCCATTTGCTTGGAGAAAGCCAAGCTCAGAAACGCCCCACCAAATCCCAAGACAAAAGCCCACAACAAATCCTGCTGCGCAATGGCACCGCGAAGATCAATGCCGAATGCGGGCAGCACGAATTCGGATAACACCGTAAAAGAAATCGAAAGGGTAATAAAGATTAGGATATTGGCAAGGAGCAACAACCCAATCCCTTTAAGCTTTTTCATCGTGAATCTCCCTTATATGGTTGCACCAGTTGGTGAATGAAGCAATTCATGAAAATACATGAATGAAAATGATCCTTGGATCTGCCACGCAGACATCTGGCATGCGATGTTTTCACAGTTAGAAAGATAACACCTCGGAGTTGGGAGTCAAGAGGAGAAGGCAGATGACCATTCCCAAAAATAACGTTATCATAGGGATATGAAAAGCATCAAAAATACCATCTTCGTGCGTCTCGATTATTATACACGATTGGTGGTGTTTCTTGCTTGGGTTATGATCTTCTGGCCGGGGCTGCCTGTCGCTACCGCAGAGGAAGCGATTCCTCAAATGTCAGGAGCCAATCCGCCAGAAATGGTTATTGATATGGAAAGTTATGTATTCAGTCCTGCGGAGTTGACGATTGAAAAAGGTCAACCAATGGCCTTGATTTTACGCAACCAGTCCTTCCTCGTTCCGCATAATTTTTTATTAGAGAATCCCCAAGGGGTGCGTATTTTGGAAGCTGATATTTCAAGTGGGGAGACTCAACGGCATGTTTTGACCCTGTCTGAACCGGGAATTTACCCTTTTTATTGTGACAAGCAATTGCTCTTTTTCCCTAGCCATCGTGAGGAGGGGATGGAGGGTCGTCTCATCGTTCCCTAACCCATGACCTTATCTTCCTCTGATCGGGTGCTGTTGGGCGATGTGCTCAAGCGCGTTTCCCGTTCTTTTTATCTGACCCTCGCCATTTTGCCTCAGGCCGTTCGTACTCAAATAGGTTTGGCTTATTTGTTGGCTCGTGCCGCCGACACCATTGCTGACACGGGTGAATTGGATGATCCAGTTCGGTTGGAATGCCTGCAGGAATTAAAGCGACAATTAGGCCAGGATGATCCCGAATGGACCCGAATTAAAAAAATCCAAGAACAGGTGATTGCCAAACAGGCCAATCCTGACGAACGACGATTAATCGAAAAGCTTGAGTCGTGTTTTCGGCTGTACCTGAAGTGTAATCCTGTCGATCGTGCACATATTGCCCAAGTGGTTTCTGTCCTCATTGGCGGCATGGAATTTGACTTGCAGCAATTTTCTCAGGCCAGTGGACGTCAAGTTCGTGCCTTACCCACCGTTCAGGATTTCGAATATTACACGTATTCAGTCGCTGGGTGTGTGGGAGAATTCTGGACAAAGATGATGTGTGCCCATATTCCCGGAATGAGGCGTTGGGATCAGGCAACGATGATTCCGCTTGGGATTCGTTATGGGAAGGGTCTCCAAATGGTGAACATTCTTCGGGATTTATCACAAGACTTAAAACAGGGGCGGTGTTATATCCCCGACCTCTTGCTTAAGCAAGTCAATCTTTCCCCCGAGCAACTTCTCGATCCATCGTCGTCTCAAACGTTTCGCCCGTTGTTTCGACAATTGATTCAAGAAGCGCGCGATCACCTGGACCAGGGTTGGCGATACACCATGGCAATTCCTCGCCTGGAAATTCGTGTACGATTGGCCTGTATGTGGCCACTGCTCATTGGGATTCGAACCTTACAAGCCTTGTCTGTTTCTGAACAGGTGTTACAGTCCGATCAATCGGTCAAGATCGCACGCCGGGACGTGTACGGAATTGTTGCCGCGACGGGGCTGACTGGAGGGTGTGGTGTTGTCGGGACAGCCTATTGGGGATATTGGCGAAAACGAATTGTTTAACTTACCCTTGTTTGGGGCTGAGAAGTTTTTCACCTTTCCGGAAGACCCCATAAATGGCTTGAGTTGGGCACGCATCTAAGCAGAGACGGCAGGATTCTAAGCATCGTGAAGAATCAAATTTATAGGGAGGCGTTGAGAGCCACGCCCCAGTTGGACAGACGGGGACACAAATTGCATTATGGGTGCAACGATCGGGGTTCCTGAGCAAGTGGTCTCTTGTTACCATCATCGGGCTGACTCCTTCAAATAGGGCTTGAGAAAACATTTCAAACATATTCATGGTGAGCACTGACTTTCGTTATCCCACTGACTGACTAATGCCTTAATACGGGCTTTGAGTTCCGGGATGCGTTCGAGATTATTATCAATGGCATTGATGATGTTTTCCAAGCGGGCGATTCGCCCTGCTTCTTGGTCTAACTGTGTTAAATGATCGTAGTGTTGAAAGGCTTGCGAATGCGCTGGTTCGAGTTGCGGTCTGGCGGTTAAAAGGCCGGCCGTCACCATTTGCGGTTCGGTATGCGCCTGGGGCGTGACAATAAATTTACCTTGAGAGAGCACCACCACACAATGACCTGTGTGCTCAGGAATGGGAAGGACCTGTTCGATGGTCGAACCGACGCCCTGATCCCATGCTGGGAGCCATCCGGGAAAAGTTTTCAAATACGCTACTTTGTCCAGATTGGCTTGCCATTTGGCTTCATTTCCCATTTCAGAGATCGTGGTCCTTTTTTGACATGAGTAGTGAAGGAATGGGGAACATCAAAGGCGGTGTTTGGAAATACCGTTGGGGAGGTTTTAAGATTGGACCATTGGAAGTGAGCCATTTTTGCCAGGCATGAGCAGACGGTCCACAATTTCCCCTTTACCAATATGGCGTTCCATGATTTCTGTGACGTCTGCCTCTTTTCCAACCCAATACCACACACCTTCGGGGTAAATGACCACGCTGGGTCCATATTCACATTGGTCCAAACAACCGGCTTTATTGGCTCGGACGATCCCTTTTAAGCCTAAACGTTCCACTTCTTTTTTGAAAAACGCATGCAGGCCAACCGAACCCAATGCCGCACAACAGCCTCTGGGGTCTCCCTTGGGTCGTTCGTTAAGACAAACAAAAATATGATGGGTAAATTTGCTCATAATGGACTAATTACGTTGATCATTTTCAAAAAAATTCCGATAAAGAACTTGGCAAGTCTACCTGAGGTTTCTTGAAGCTGTCTAGGAGATATCGGCAGTCAGGCCCAAGAGCCTCAATCGTGGGGCTTGCCATTCCAGCAAGAAGCCTTTGCTGGATCTGACCTCGGGTATTAATTATCTGAAAACCATTAAAGGAGTTTGTCCATGGTGATTGGCGTTCCGGCAGAAATCAAAGATCATGAATTCCGGGTGGCCCTTACGCCTCATGGTGTCAAGACACTTTGTGATCGCGGGCATCGTGTGGTGGTCCAACAGGGAGCCGGGGAGGGGAGTGGATTTGAGGATCAGGCTTATCTGCAATCCGGGGCTGTGTTATTGCCATTGGCGCAAGATATCTTTGGAGAAGCGGAACTGATCCTGAAAGTGAAGGAACCCCAACCTGAGGAATGGGTGTTGTTGAGGAAAGAGCATGTGTTGTTTACCTATTTGCATTTAGCCGCCTCGAAGGCTCTGACGGAAAGCCTTTTGAAGAGCGGATGCACGGCCATTGCCTATGAAACGACAGAAGATCATCAGGGTCAATTTCCTCTCTTGCGTCCCATGAGCGAAATAGCCGGTCGCATGTCCGTACAAATTGGTGCTCATTTTTTGGAAAAATTACAAGGTGGATCGGGTGTATTACTTGGAGGCGTCCCCGGTGTGGCCCCAGCTGAAGTCGTTGTTCTTGGTTCGGGAGTTGTCGGGGCCTCGGCGATCGCCATTGCCGTTGGCATGGGGGCAAGGGTGACGGTTTTGAGTTTGGATCTCAGGCAATTGCGGGAGCTGGATGCCCTCTATCAAAACCGTATTGTCACAATGGCTTCGAGCAAGGGCATGATTCAGCAGTATCTGAGGCAGGCTGATCTGGTCATTGGGGCCGTGTATCTTCCCGCGGCTCGTACCCCACGAGTCATTACCCGAGACATGGTGTCGGAGATGAAGCCTGGCTCGGTGATCGTCGATGTCTCGGTTGATCAGGGTGGTTGCGCGGAGACCACCCGTCCGACCACCCATTCAGATCCCATAGCGGTCATTGACGGGGTGCTTCATTACGGCGTTGGGAATATTCCCGGTATTGTGCCCTATACGTCGACATTTGCCTTGACCAACGCCACGCTACCTTTTATAGTCGAGCTGGTTGAAAGGGGGGTAGAGAAGGCCATCAGCGCCAGTCCAGGTTTGCGAAAGGGCGTGAGCGTGTTAAATGGCCAATTGACCTGCCAAGCAGTGGGTGCAGCCCATGGGTTGGCGGTGACGTCTCTGTAACCCTATCAAAATGGGTCGGTAGTGATCGGGGCGTAGCGCAGACCGGTAGCGCACCGCGTTCGGGACGCGGGGGTCGGAGGTTCAAATCCTCTCGCCCCGACCAATGCTAGTTCCGCTGGACTTTTTCTCGTCGTCCGTAGTTTTTCATCTCTTTCATTAAATTTTTACAATGAGTGGATCAGGACTCATCGTGAGTAGTGCCAGTTTTCTCCTCGCGATAGTGGCGCTGTGGATGGTGTGGCGTGTACGACAAGAACTCTCTCTCGTCAAAAGAGAACGGTATTATTTGGAGCAAAAACTGAAGTCCATTTCCCCACAAATGGAAGCTTTCGTTGAGCCATTGCGTATCCAAACGGCCCTTCTGGCTCAAGGAAAGCCCGTATCCAATCAATTAATTCGAGCCGGCCGGTTGTATCATGAAATTTCTGCGAAAGAGGCGGGAGAATATTTTTCGGCTGATTTCCCCGATCCCCAAGTGTTGTGGCTCGATGTGCGTACGAACAGCGAATTTGGCAAGCAACATATTCCCGGGGCTACGCTTATTCCCGTTGAAGACTTAGAAATGCGCTACCAAACAGAAGTGCCTTCCACAGTAGAAAAAATATTTGTCTATTGTGCCGGTGGTGATCGAAGCCGGTTAGCCTGTGATTTTTTGAGTCGCCATGAATTCGGCAATGTGTATCACATCAAGGATGGGTTACAAGCTTGGTCGGGACCCATGGAGGGGACTGGCGCCGGCGGTTTAATCCAAATTGCCTCAAAGCAGAGGTCGACAAATCAGATGGGTTCTCCTGTGTCGACCTCCATGCCATCTTCTTGATAGGAAAATACGAAGAGCCATGCCATCTGATTTAATCGTGTTAAATGTGATGGGCCCCTTTCGTGAACCACGAGAACCGGCCTTTTCCTATGATTATTCTGTGCAACGCCCCAATTGGGCTACGGCACAGGGTGTGAGGATCAAGGTTTCCATCGAACACGAGTTGGATTTTCTGAAACACACCATTCTGGAAATTTCCGGAGGATCGGTGGGTCAGCAAATGCGGTGTAATCAATTACTCGTGCGGGCGATTGCGGATCAAAAATTAGAAATTGTGGATTCCGACGGGCAGTTGAGTGAACGGTTGGATGTGATGATTGGCCCCTTTGAGGGCGATACCTTTGGGCATCTTTTTTCTTTGCTCGAGCAATGGATGCGGGCTGAAAAAGTGACACTTCGACAATTGATGAAAGACCAGGTGGGGCTTTGACACGCTGGCAGGCTCAATCCTATTTCGTGGCTCGAAGGAGCCTAGGCATCGAGTCAATTTTTTCTTCCTGCCTTTAAAAGACGCGCTGGTAACGTTTGGAATAGACCCCCGTCGCGTCCTCGCCAAATCCAAGAGAGGCCTGCTCCGGATTCGTCTTGTTATACAAATCCACGACATAATGGCCCCGGACTTTCTCCATGGCCACTTCATACGGAATGGAACTGGGGTAGAACTCCCCTGGAGCATGGGCTCCACGACTCAGCGCTTTGGCCGATTCCACGTTGGCATAGTGTTCTTCAGAAAAAATATACATATCAGCAATCGCAAACGGTCCTAGCTGATCATCCGGCGTCGTGGCCGGGAGGAGCCCTTCGAGGGATTCGTTGATCCGGCCTTTTTGAAATGACTGAAGCAAGGCAATGATTTGGCTGTCCGTGGTCGCCGGAGGGACTAAAATGGTCATGGCATTCATGCCAACTATCGTTCCCGTGACAGAAAAGCTGGGGATGAGATCACTAGAGACCATTTCG
>JAOUQB010000052.1 GCA_029879555.1 Nitrospirota bacterium
GATTGTGCTCATTGGCTGTCAAGATCAAAAGGGGCTGGTGGCCAGGATAGCCGGGTTTATCAATGAGTATGGGGGGAATATTCTGGATTCCGATCATCACACCGATCGGGAAACGGGAGACTTTCTCATGCGAACGGTGTTTGATATCTCAGAATTCCAACTGGCGCCAAAGGATATATGCGATGCGTTTCGTCCCATAGCCAAAATTCACCATATGGAGGTTCAATGGTATTTTTCGGATCAAAAGCCCAGAGTCGGACTGTTGGTCTCCCAATACGATCATTGTCTTGCTGATGTGTTGCAACGCCATCGTCGGGGCGAATTGGCGATTGAGATACCGGCCATCATATCCAATCATCAAACGGCCGCCTGGTGGGCCGAGCTATTTCATATTCCCTTTCATTATTGCCCTGTGACGCCTGCAACCAAGCCGCAACAGGAAGAACAGGTGCTCTCCATCTTGGGTGAACAACGGGTGGACCTTGTTGTTCTGGCAAGGTACATGCAAATTGTTAGTGAGAATTTTTTAGATCAGGTTGGCTGTCCAGTGATTAATATTCATCATTCCTTCCTGCCTGCATTTATTGGTGCCAAGCCCTATCATCAGGCATATGATCGTGGCGTGAAGATTATTGGAGCGACCGCGCACTACGCGACGGCGGAATTGGATGAAGGCCCTATTATCGCACAAGATGTGGTTCGAGTGAGCCACCGGGACACCGTCCACGACCTTATCCGTAAAGGCCGGGATCTCGAGGAACTGGTATTTTCTCGAGCCATTCGTCTTCATATCGAACGCCGAGTGTTAGTTTATGGTCGAAAAACTGTGGTCTTTGATTAAGCCTGTTATGGCTGGTAGGAATTTCCGTGTGTATTTGATGGGTACATTAAGAGATTGAGGGTTAGCTTGGCGAATGTTTGTGACTAGGTCAAAATCGAAAAAACCCGTTGCTGAAAATGACCAAATGCGTGCGGCGTTTTTGCAGTTGCTAACATACATTAAACAGGCTTGACGAAGATATTTCTAAAGTATTCGATGCGCATGCTGTGTTTGTTCAAAAGTGTGTTTGAGGTGGTGGGTGTATGCGAATCGTGTGAGAAAGCACGAAATGTGGAAAAGGTTGATCCTCTGCCTGGTCATCAAACCGCTAAAGAGGAGCGGCTGTATCTTCAAAAACACCAAATTCCTACTGAACCTCATTATTGTACCCCAGAAGAAGCACTTGGATACCTCTGAGATCACGAAGATGTGAGGTATGACGTGAATGAAACCCCGTGTCGTGTTGGTTCGTCAAAATCGCTGTGGTGATTGCTCCTCTTTAAATTCCTGGACCAGTATAAGCTCCAATATGAACCACTGCTGGTTTAACGGTTGAGTGCCATCCTGTTCGGTCTTTCACGACTATTGTGCTAGGATTGACTCGAATACAACCTCGAACATGAAGCCTGCTGAGGGCCCAGTTGTGTGCTTTTATACAACATGCGCGCCTTCTTCCATAGCTGCGGGAACCCGATATCCCAAAATAAACCAAGGTGATTGGTATGTACAAAAAATGGGATTTAATCAAATATTGTGAGGTGAGATCGTAATGTCTGCAACGGTGTTAGTCGTGGATGATGAAAAGGATCTGGTTGACCTTGTTCGATATCATCTCGAAAAAGATGGGCTCAAATGTCTGGAAGCTCGAGATGGGGAAACGGCCCTGCAAGTCGCCAGAGAGCGGACTCCTGATCTGATTGTGCTCGATCTAATGCTGCCAGGTGTGGATGGGTTGGAGGTATGTCGGAAACTCCGTAAAGATCCTAAAACCGCGGCGGTGGCGATCATCATGTTAACCGCTAAAGCAGAAGAAGTGGATCGCATTGTCGGCTTAGAGATGGGAGCCGATGATTATATCGTGAAACCCTTTAGCCCTCGAGAGCTTGTCGCTCGGGTGAAAGCCGTCTTGCGGCGCGGCCAGCCTCTAGACCAGTCCGCCCTGGCGCAGGTGGGCACCTTACTCGTGGATGAGGGGAAACATCTGATTACGATTGCAGGGAAGGCGGTCGATCTGACCGTCAAGGAGTTTGATTTGCTCTGCGGCCTCATGAAGGCCAATGGCCGTGTCCTCAACCGGGAACAAATTATGGAAACGGTGTGGGGTTATGCGAATGCCGTTGATATTGAGTCGCGTACGGTCGATGTCCATATTCGGCGGCTTCGAGAAAAATTAGGAGAGGAACAGAAGCGGGTGGTGACGGTGAAAGGTGTGGGTTATCGTTTTGATGCGGACATCGATTGATACCAGGCTTTTCCGATCTGTGAGAACCCCTCATGGGTAATCCTGCGGTCGTTCTTGTCGGTTGGATGGTTGCTGCGATGCTCGTCGTTGGGGCTAGCCTGACTTGGGCCTGGTCGTGGTTGGCAATTCTCTTTCTGGGGGGAGGCCTACTTGGTGTGGCATATTGGATCACGCAGAGGGGTTGGAGCCAGGCTCGGGAGAAGGAAGAGAAGATTCGCGCCAGTCTTGTCGAATTGCAGAAAGTTTCCAAGAGACAAGAGAGTCCTCCCCCTCGGTCGTTTTCCCCAGAGTCTTTGGGAGCCGAGCTTCAGCAAGTCGTCAATCACATACAGAAACGAATAGGCAACCTTGAAGAAGAACGGGCGAATATTTCCGCCATTGTTCAAAATTTGGTGGAAGGAGTTGTCGCCTTTGA
This sequence comes from Nitrospirota bacterium, assembly GCA_029879555.1. Taxonomy (GTDB): domain Bacteria; phylum Nitrospirota; class Nitrospiria; order Nitrospirales; family UBA8639; genus Nitrospira_E. The sequence goes on from JAOUQB010000052.1 coordinate 2,698, forward strand.
CTCTCATGGCCATGTTCTTTTTGGTAATTCCAGTGCCTGTCACATGCTTGGCTTAGATGAGCAACAGTTGCAAGGGCGATCAGTGTGGGAAGTCATTCGAAATAAGGAATTAGCTGAATTGGTCGAACGATGTCGAGCTCTAGATTTCCATGAACGGCAACGTGTGGAAGTTGATATTCATGCACCGTCACCAATGATCGTTGAAGTGTATGGATTACCGTTTCCCTTGGCCAATCAGAAACAGGGGAGCGTCATGGTGTTGCATGATGTCACCCAATTACGTCGTTTAGAACAGGTCCGTGCGGAATTTGTTGACAATGTGTCGCATGAATTACGGACCCCTTTGGCGGCGATCATTGGCTACCTAGAGACCTTAATTGATGAGCCATCACTCGAGACCCCGAATACTCGTAAATTTCTGCATGTCGCGCATCAACATGCTGAGCGGCTCAATCGGTTAGTGGATGACTTGCGAAGTCTCTCAGAAATCGAATCAGGGAATGTGGTGCTGCGGTGGGAAGCGGTCGGATTGAAGGCTGTGGTTGATGAAGTGACAGGCATGCTTCAGTCACAGGGCCAAAAGAAGGGCCTTCGCTTTCTTAATCAGATTGCTGAAGCGGACTGTGTATGGGCTGATCGAGACCGCATGGTACAAATCCTTGTGAACCTTGTCGACAATGCGATTAAATATTCGTCGGAGGGAGGGTGTATTTCGTTCCTCGCACAGCGGTTGAATGCATCGGTCGTGTTGCAGGTAAATGATACCGGGCAGGGTGTTCCTTCAACCGAACTCTCTCGAATCACTGAACGGTTCTACCGTGTGGATCGTGCTCGGTCTCGTGAAGAAGGCGGGACCGGACTGGGCTTATCCATCGTCAAGCATCTGGTTCAGCTGTTGAGAGGGCAACTTCGTATTCAGAGTGAGTTAGGTAAGGGCACCACGGTCGAGGTGGTGCTGCGAATTTCTTCGAAATAATCAGCCAATTGGTGAGGGGGAGAATTCCGAGACCTGATCCACGAGTAGGAGATGCGGTATGTATGTCATCGAAATGTTTGCAGATTCTTGTGAGGGAATTAAACCGTCAGGAGCTATTTTATTACACCCTTCATGGGAAGATATTGAAACAGCGATACGGAAACTGAATGGCGAAAGCTACACCATCGTGCGGTTACAGGGCCAAGATGAAGGCCATATGGCCGTTGGCGGTGGAGCGCATGGACGGTATATTGTGTATGCCACATTCGACAATGAAGAATTTTTTAATTTAGTGTCTGCTGATAAAGCCATAGGCTCCGTACCCCTTTCCATTGGTGGGCAGAAACAACATATTCCTATGGAGACCGTTGTCGAGGTTGATCTTGTGTTCAAAGCCGCAAAAGCTTTTGTGGAGCTTGGAGCGCTCGAAACAAGTTTGGAATGGAAGAAATAAGGAATGGTTGAGAGATGAAAAATGAGGGTTTGTGTATTGATGATAGAGGATCGATCAAACCACGCTTTTTGACTGTGATGGCCCCGCGCATCCCATTCCCTGATGCGTTTAAATTGAAACCATTCCTCTAGGGTGCCTTGTCCATCTCACCATGTGCTGCAGTGTGATTGCGATGCAAAAAAAACGCCAGGTTCCTCCCACGGCCGACCTATTTTTTGTTCCAGTAAAAAAGGCCAAAACCGGTAACGCCTTGTTCGGCCTCATGTAGATAAGCCCGGCGCTGGTCAAAGAGAAGCAGGCCCACTCGCGGAGCCTGTCCTGCATCTAGTCAAAGGGTTCAGTCAAAGACCGCTGATTGATAAGGACATCCATCCTACGATCTGGACCGCCTGCCTTGAGTTTTCGGAAGAGGGGTGGGGCGAAGGTTTTGCAACCCCGTATTTCTACTTCCAGTACAACTTCCCAGCGAACACTAAGTCCTTGCGGAGGGGATATTCAGACTCGTTTTTAATGGGAGTGAAGGAAGTGCATTTTTTGGCGATGTCCAGGGAATTACATGTTGGTGTTGGTGAGTTTGAGGAGGGAGAGCTTGGATGCATCTGCGAGAAAATGATTCAGGATGGTCGACAACGCTTGATTGTAGGCATCAATAGAGGAAGCGATATCCAGGTCTGTCGTTGGCCGCTCTTCTCGATAGGTGCGTAGCAAGAGCGTTCGTCGATCGTGCATCGACGTGATTCCCAGTTCAAGTTCCAAGATGACCCGAGGGGTTTGATCGAGTACTCGTTCTAATTTCGCAATCCGACATGATAAGGCGTAGTCTGCCTTCGTGCGCATTTCCGGTGTGACGACTTGTTCGGCGAGTCCGGCTTTCCTGAGATAATGTGTCATTTCTTGTTGTACCAAGAGGGTAGGAGAATCGACCCAACGATGGTAGGCATGGTGGTTGAGTTGGGAGATGTTGTCGTCTTTCCGATACACAAGATGCCGTTCACTCGTCAGGGCGTCTGCCCAGGGGCGCGTGACTTGAAGGGTTCCCTGAAAAGGAGTCGGATCTAATCGTGTTTCTGGATCGGCCAGATTCAATCGATAAAAATAATCTGGTGAGGGCTGTCCACCGAGACACCCCGTCAAGGCCAAAGCGCCGACCACACATAGGCTGATCATACAGATCATTTTCGGTATGTTCATTTTCATTTGTCCATTCAATCAGGGTTCACTAAACTCCCGACCTCGTACAATGAGCCCAGGGTTGCGACGCAGATCAGTGGTGAGTTCATTCATATTTCGCGTGGTGGCTTCCAAGTTAGAACTAATCTCTTGAATGTGGCTCGCGACGACTTCCAGCGTATGGTGGAGATCGGCGATAGAATGATCAATCTCTCCACCATTGTTGCTGACGATCTTTCGCATCGAGAGCAAGAGGACATCCAATTGTTTCCGGGTCTGGTGAAAATCCGTTGTCAGGGTGGATATGTTTCCAGAGGCGAGCTCGGCCTTTCCTAGAATCGTCTCGATGTGCCCTCCGCTTTGATCAAGAATGTGATTAAGGCGTGTGGTGGCGGTGGTCAATTGTTTGGTAAAGATTTTAATATTATCCAGAATAATGGGGGCATCTTGAGAGAGAGTTGAGAGGGAGTCTGTGCCTCCTGAGAGATTATCAAGTAAGGGCTTTAAGCTCGAATCTGCAAGGTGCCCTAACTTTGCGGCGACGGATGACATGGTCGTCATGATATTCGTGGATCCTAAGCTCGGAATACGTTCACCGGGTGCAAGCATGTGATTTGACGTTCCAGCTTGGATATCGACGACCATGGCAGAAAGGAGACTGGCTTGAGTCATGACCGCGAGGCTGTCTTCAGGGATTTCCCATGTCTTGCGAATCGTGACATGAAGACGGTAGAAGGCCGACTCAGGTGTTCGCATAAACACAATATCCTCGATTTCTCCAACCGGATAGCCTTCAAATAGGATTTGGCCGCCTGGAGAAAGTCCGATAACATTGTTGAATTCCATGTAATAGGCGGTGGTTGATTGAGTGCTACCGGAAAGCACGGCGAGCCAAGCCACAAGGGTACCGAGCATGGTGAGCACAAAGACTCCGACGATGAGATAATTTTTTCGAGAATCTCGCATGGCGTAGAATCAATTCCTCAGGAGTGACTTGCTCGTCTGTTAAGCATGGGTCAGCGCCTCGTTGGGTTCTCCCGTAAGCCGAGCCATGTATTCATCGGGATCAAGGATCTCTTCTTCAAAATATCGGTTCAGTAAATCTTGGATGCGACGGTTGTCAGATGCCCGGACTTCATCCACGGTTCCAATGGTCAAAATATCGCCTTTATCCAAGACGGTGATGCGGTCCGCAATACGAAACGCACTTTCCAACTCGTGTGTCACCACGACGATGGTCATGTCGAGGGCGTCTCGGAGACGGAGAATTAATTCGTCTAACGAGGCGGACACGACCGGGTCGAGGCCAGCCGAGGGTTCGTCGCAAAATAAAAGAACGGGGTCCATGATCACCGCCCGCGCAAATGCGGCTCGTTTGAGCATCCCCCCTGAAAGTTCGGAGGGCATGAGATTTTCAAATCCTGCCAGGTTGACCACTTCCAATTTGAGCCGTGCCATAATTTCCATCGTGTGGTGATCGAGCTTCGTGTGTTCTCGTAGTGGGAGCATGATGTTTTCCCCCACGGTCATCGAACTGAACAATGCGCCACTTTGAAAGGCCACACCCAGCTTTCGATAAAACAAGGTGATTTCCTGGTCAGTCATCATGCCAATGTCTTGGCCTAACAGTTTGATGTGCCCGCTACTCGGCTGTTCCAAGCCAATGAGATGGCGTAAGAGGGTGCTCTTGCCTGAACCACTGCCCCCCATAATGACCATGATTTCACCCTTGTAAACAGTCAGTGAAATGCCATTCAAGATCTTGCGAGATCCGTAATGCGTGGTGAGATCCGTGACTTCAATCATGGGGGGAGATTCAGAAAGCGGGATAGCCATGGTTTCGTTACCGAGTGAGCAGGAACACAATAAGAAGATCGGCCAAAATAATGGCTAAGATCGAATGGACGACGGCCTGAGTGGTGACCTGTCCCACGCCTTCTGCCCCTCCGCTGACCGATGAGCCATTCACGACACCAACAAGTGTGATCAGGACGCCAAATACCAAACTTTTTCCCAAGCCGTGCAACACATCATCGGTCCCAAGATAGGTCACGGTTTCTGTGACATAGGATCCCATCGAAATCCCGAGATCGGTCGTGATATAGAGTCCTGCACCCAGGAGGGCGATGAGGTCTGCCCATAGGGTAAGTGAGGGAACCATGATCATCATGGCCACCAGGCTGGGAACGACCAGGAATCGCACGGGATTGATGCCCATGACCCGCAAGGCATCAATTTCATTATTGATCATCATGGTACTTAAGCGAGCTGCAAAGGCCGAACCTGACCGGCCGGCGACTAAAATCCCGGTTATCAATGGCGCGAATTCACGGACAACTGACAGCGACACGCCAAACGTCACTTGATGCTCTGCGCCAAAATCCTTTAACGCATCGATGCCTTGAATTGCCAACATAAGTCCGATGGTGATGGAGACCAGTGAGATAATTGGTAACGCCAAAATACCGACCTCCAGCATTTGAGCGACGATGGGAGCAAGGCGAACCTGCTGTTTTCGACGTCCTCCCCAACAGATCCAAAAGATCGATTGGGAGAATAAGGACGTTCCAAATCCAAGTGCCTCGACCCATTGGGTGGTGACTCGTCCTACGCTTTCGATTTTGTAAAGGAATCGTGGAAGTGGGTGTTCAGATCTCTGCATGGATCGCGCTTTCCATGTCTGAATGAATGACAAACACCTTGTCGAGTCGTGCGAGGGTCAACACTCGAACGACAGCTGGGTTGAGCCGAATAAACGCCAGCTGTCCCCCCTTTTTCTTGGTTCGTTGAAAGGCTTCCACAAGTGAGGCGATACCGGAGCTGTCAATATACGTGACGGATACCATATCAATCAGAACGTTTGTGCTCTGATCGATGGTCTCGAGCAAAATCTGACGAGCTTTGGGGGAGCTTTCTAAGTCGATCTCTCCGGTAAGAGCGACAATGTGATAGCCCTGTTGTTCGCAGACCGTATGTTCCATATGTTTGATTCAGGGGTTACGAACGTTCATCCACGGCTTTGACCATGCGAAGGCGATTTCCATTCCCGGCTGGGGATGGTTTGATAGAAACCGTATCCATGACTTGCCGCATAAAATGACAGCCCAGTCCCCCAGGGCGAATATCCTCAAACGCTCGGGGATTCATACAATCGGGACTGACCACCGGGGCCTGATCTTCGAGGATGACGACCAAGGCCTTCGGGGTGAGTTCGATGTGCAAGGTAATCGGGTCATCGCATTCCCCATGATAGGCATGGCGGATAATGTTCTGGCACGCTTCATCAATGGCCAACACGATGTCTTCTACTTTATCGGAGTGCCAACTATGATTATTGAGGGCCATTCGTGTCATGGCTCGCAGAGGGCCGAGTTCTTTTGCGCGAGCAGGGAACTGATGAGCGAGAACGACCTGTTTAATGAAGCCAGGTGTGTGCAGGCTCATACTAGGGGCCCACTCGAAGGCGAGAATAGATAAATCATCCTGCGCGTGTTGGGTCTCGGTCCAATCCAACACGGTTTTCGCAATTGCGTCGACGCTGACTTGTAGTGGCGATTTCTGTGTGACTTTCAATGTTTCTTGTAATCGAGTTTCACCGAAAAATTCCTTTGAGGGATCCTTGGCCTCGAGTATCCCGTCCGAATACAAGAAGAGCCGTCCGCCTGGCTCAAGTTTGATGGTTCCCTCCTCATACTGACTTTCTTCGAAAAGACCGATCGGGACATTTCCGATTTCACAGGCGATCACCTGTTGATGAGGCGCAAGGTAGAGGGGAGGCGGATGACCTGCACACGTATACCGAAACACCCCGTTTCGAATATTCAAAATTCCGTAGATCCAGGTGAAGTATTGGCGACCATTTTCGCTCATGGGAAACATACGATTTAAACGAATGGCGATTTCTGCGGGAGGAATAATAGTGTCTGGTTCAGGCGTCCGGTTGGCTTTGATAAAAAGACAAGAGGGGTCTCGGCGAGGAATCAGCACCCGGCTGAGGGTGACCGACAGTAGAGACGCGGAAACCCCATGACCACTGACATCCAGCACATACATTCCCACATGGTCGGCATCAAGCTGAAATACATTTAACGAATCTCCACCTAACTCTGAGCAAGGTTGATAGGTCCAGGCAAAGACCACACTAGGAAGTGTCGGTAAGGTATCGGGTAATAGCGCTTGTTGAACTCTTGCCGCAGCAGCGAGATCATTTTTCATGCGATCATTCGCTTGCTGGACCATCAGCATGGACGCTTGTAGTGCTTCTTCCGTTCGTTTGCGTTCCGCGACCTCACTCTGAAGATTTTCGATGATTTCTTCCAGCAGCACCTGGAGATTTCGAATTTTCAAATGGGTGGTAATGCGCGCAATCACTTCCTCGACTTGAAATGGCCTCGTGACGTAATCCACCGCGCCGACAGAAAATCCTTTGACGGTACTGACCGAATCGGAAGGGGCCGTGACAAAAATAACGGGGATATCTTTAGTCTCATCCTGTTCTTTCAGGCGAAGACAGGTGTCAAACCCGCTGAGGCCAGGCAACGTGACATCCAAAAATATTAAATCCGGCTTGAGAGCGTCACAGGTCGTCAGAGTGGTTTCTCCATCCGGGACGAGGGTCAGTTGAAAACCAAACGCGGAGAAGCTTTGCACGAGTATTTGGACATCAGGAGAATCGGCTGTGGCCATTAATATGAGGCCCAGATGCATGGGATGGTTGGTCATGATGGGTAGTTAGCAGCTGGGAAGGAAGCAGGGCATGGAAGGTGGAATAAAATAAAGGAATAATTCTGCCGCGTTAAAGGTTTTGCCTCAGATTCTTCAAGGCCGTTTGGTGAGCGATCCCATTTGTTCCCTTTCTCACTATATCGACAAAAATTTTGGGAGACCTAAATTCGCGGTTCGATTTCATTGCAGCCATACGTGTGGTTGTAGGATGGGTAAGTATCTCCTGGTCGCAGTGTTCCCCGAGGAAGCGTACATCGTCCCCTAAAACGTTACATAGCTGTAACCTGGCCCCAACCCGTTAGCAACATGATGTGAGTAGGATCTGTATAGCGGAGTTGATCTCGTGAATGAATTGCTCTTGGAACAATCGCGAATAACCGTGGAGGTGAGAGATGGTTTCATTGCAAGAACAAGAACGGGCCAAACGAATGATTGAGGGACAGGATGAGCAACATGTTTTGAATTTTATTGCGTTAAAAAAAGTCGTCACGCTTGACATGCTTGTTGAACAGTTTTCGCGGATTCGCTGGGGCGATCTGTTTTCAACTTTGGGTAGGTTTAGGCGTGAAGGTCTCATGACAGTACACCAA
>JAOUQB010000450.1 GCA_029879555.1 Nitrospirota bacterium
CCTTGGCATCCTGAAGTTTCTTCTGGCCTTTGCCACCCACTTCACTCAAAATCATTTGGCGGCTATAACGAGTAATTTGTGAATCAGTAAATTGCATACAACGGCTTCTTTTTTATTCCACGACGTTTAATTCAATGGGGTCGACAATGCACCCTTTTTGCCGAAGGCCGTCAATGGCCCGCTCAACTTCATCGGCTTCGCCGGTGAACTCCACATCCAACCAGCCGGTGGTCTCCCGAACATCGGCTCGTCGAATACTGGTCACCACCTGAAACTCTTGTCCGATTTGGTGAAGAATTGGATCAGGAATGTGTTCTTCCGGGTATCGAATATGGAATCGAAGTTTGGCCATTTAGCTGCCTCCTGCAATCGCGGGAATAATGGACATTTCATCGCCTTCTTTTAAGGGCGTGTCTTTCCCCGTCAAAAATCTGATGTCTTCTTCGTTGACATAGATATTAATAAAGCGCCGTACTTCTCCCTGTTCGTCGCAAATACGTTCTTTAATACCAGGGTGGGCTGACCCTAGATTCTCAATGATTTCTGCGACGGAACCGCCAGCAATTTCCACTTCATTTTTGCCACCGGTCATCGGCCGAAGGGGTGTCGGGATGCGTACCTTAATCATGATGACTCCTCAATACCAAAAGTCTGCGTAAAGTGCTTGAGACTGGGTTGAATGCGAGTCGGCCGTCCCACAGAGTCCACGACCGCTTCTTGGGTTTTCAGGCCATTCCCTGTGATGTAGGCAACAGTGACTTCGTCTTTGCGTATCAATCCTTGTTTAACTAATTTTCGTAACACGCCAATCGTGACCCCGCCGGCGGTTTCGGCAAAAATTCCTTCCGTTTGAGCGAGGAGCTTAATGCTTTCTACGATTTCATCGTCGGTCACGGCATCCATGGCGCCATGGCTTTCTGCTACAGTTTTGAGTGCATAATAGCCATCTGCTGGATTCCCGATTGCGAGCGATTTGGCGATGGTGTTGGGTTTCACGGGCTTGAAGAAATCGCGGCCATTTCGATAGGCCGTGGCAATAGGCGAGCATCCTTCAGCTTGCGCGCCATTGATTTTGGTCGTGACCGAATCAAGAATTCCGACTTTTTCAAATTCTTTTAATCCCTTCCAAATTTTGGTGAGCAATGATCCTGATGCCATGGGCACGACGACCTGGTCTGGCGCTCGCCACCCTAATTGTTCGGCGGTTTCAAAGGCCAGGGTTTTCGACCCTTCCGCATAATAGGGGCGAATATTGATATTCACAAAGGCCCAGTGCCGTTCTCCTGCGATCTCACTACACAATCGATTGACGTCATCATAATTGCCCTCAATCTCAATGACGTTGGGACGATAGATGAGATTGCCTAGGACCTTTGCCGCTTCAAGATCACCAGGGATAAACACATAACATTTCATGCCTGCTGAAGCGGCGTGGGCCGATACGGAGTTGGCTAAGTTTCCGGTTGAGGCGCAGGCCACCGTTTCAAATCCCAATTCGCGTGCACGAGTCAATGCGATGGCGACGACGCGATCTTTAAACGATAGGGTCGGGTGATTGACGCAATCGTTCTTAATGTACAATTGATCGAGCCCTAAAAAGGCGCCAAGATTTTTGGCATGGACGAGCGGGGTAAAGCCGGCATGTTTACCAATATAATTCGTGCCCTCGACGGGAAGGAGGTCCACGTAACGCCAGAGGCTATTGGGGCCGGTGAGAATTTTTTCGCGCGAGATACTCTGTTTGATGGCGGCATAATCATATTTCACTTCCAATGGCCCAAAGCAGAGCTCGCACACATGAATGTCTTGCGTGGGGTATTCCTTCCCACATTCCCGGCAGACTAGTGATTGCATTTTCTTTGTCATCTTGAAATCCTCATCTTCAAAACAGCAGGGATGCTGAAATCGGTCCGGATGCAGAGGCGCGCCTTAAATGGCACAGGCCTCTGGTTCGTCATAATCCATCAGTTCGGTTAGGGAGGCTTCCGGCCCACAGAGGACGCACGTGGGATTACGTTTCACCCGGATCTCTCTAAAGGTCGTCGTTCGTGCATCAAAATCCAATAGTCGATCTGTCAGCGGTTGCCCAATCTTTAAAATAAGCTTGATGGCTTCTGTCGCTTGAATTGAACCAATAATACCCGCAACCACACCGATGATGCCGGCTTCCTGACAAGTTGGCACGACGCCAGCTGGTGGCGGATTTTTAAATATACAGCGATAGCAGGCTGATTCGTTTGGCACGATCGTCATCACCCGACCTTCAAAACGGAGAATGCCCCCATGAACCAGTGGTTTGTTTTCTAAATAACAGGCGTCATTAATCAAAAACTTCGCAGGAAAATTATCCACCCCGTCAATCACAACATCATATTGACTGATAATCTCTCGGGCGTTCTGGGCCGTCAGCCGCTCGTCATAGGTGTTGACCTGCACATCAGGGTTTAACGCCTGAATTTTTTCTTTGGCCGACTGCGTCTTCGACCGGCCGACGTCTGGGGTATGATGCAGCACTTGCCGTTGAAGGTTGGACAGGTCTACCACATCACTATCAATCAATCCGATCGTCCCAATGCCAGCCGCGCCCAAATAATAGGCGACAGGGCAGCCTAGGCCTCCCGCACCCACCACAAAAACTTTGGCTTGGGAGAGTTTCTTTTGGCCTTTCCCGCCGACTTCGGGCAAGAGGATATGGCGGCTATAGCGTGTAATCTGATCTTCAGTAAAGCTCATGACTGGTCAATTCTTGAAATGTGGCGGTTAAATATTGAAGTATTTTTCAATGCTGAGATAGCGCTCGCCAGTGTCACACAGGATCGTCACCACATTTTTCCCTGGCCCTAAGGATTCGGCGATTTTTTGAGCGGCGAAC
>JAOUQB010000053.1 GCA_029879555.1 Nitrospirota bacterium
AAAATACGGCATATTTTCATTGATTTCCCCGGCCAATTCAATGAACCTTGTATGCACATCATATTCCTTAGATTTCCATGCTAAATAATAGGGATCCAAGGGAATACAATGCCCCCCGACACCTGGACCGGGATAGAATGCCATAAAGCCAAAATTCTTCGTAGCCGCCGCATCGATTACTTCATAGACGTTAATGTCCATCCGTTCGCACAGCATGGTCAGTTCATTGACCAACGCAATATTCACGGACCGGAAGACATTCTCGAAGACCTTGGCCATTTCAGCCACTCGGGGAGAGCTGAGTGGAAAGACTTTGACGATCGATTGTTCATAAAATAACTTCGAGACTTCCTGGCATCCTTCCGTCACTCCCCCAACCAGTTTGAAGGTATTGTGGGTTTTAAAGTCCGGATTTCCTGGATCCACCCGTTCTGGAGAAAAGGCCACAAACAAATCTTTGCCTGGGGTAAGACCTTTTGCGGTCAACGCGGGCAATATGACTTCTTCGGTGGTCCCTGGGTAGGTAGTACTTTCTAACACGACCAGCATATTGGGATGGGCATAGTTGGCGATATGCCCAAGCACTTTGACGATTGCCGTAATATCTGGTTCTTTGTTTCGAGTCAGCGGCGTAGGAACACAAATGAGGATCACATCGCATTGCTGCAGCACCGAAAAATCAGTGGTCGCTTCCAAGCGTTTTTGCTCCACGACCTCACGCAAGTCAGCGTCAGCCACATCTAAAATATAATTATGGGCTTGCTTGACCATCTCAACCTTGCCCGCAACTTCATCAACGCCAAAAACATGGAACCCCGTTTTGGCCTGAAGAACAGCCAAGGGTAATCCCACATAGCCCAATCCAACCACACCAATTTTGGCTGACCGATTCTTTATTTTTTCTCGTATATCCACGCGTCCCCCTCCTCTTGAGGCCTCTTCCCTCATGAATAAATTTTCGTAACTATTCGGGATCACTCAAATCTTCTTGAGTGGTGTCACTGACGACCAGATGTCTAACTCTATTCTAAGACGACACATCATTTGTGACATTGGTCAAAATCTTTTGCTCATTGATCGTCCAAACATCACACGTTGCATCCCCATCGATATTGCCAATCGCCACAGCGGTAAAGGCCGTGGGACTGACAACATCCAAGGTCGAGGCGGTACACCCAGTAGGCAGGGTGCCTAAACTAGCGCCACCCAATTCGTAATAGTAGCGTTGCGAAGCTCCACTGACCCCAAACCCAACGGCATTAAAATCATCAATATATCCATTGTTCTCAGCAAAATACGCGATTTCAGCAGTATGAAGCGCCACTAAATTACTTTTGGCCTCGGTCTGCTTCGCCTTGGCTTGATATCGTAAAAAATTTGGAATGGCAATCGTCGCTAAAATGCCAATAATCGCGACCACGATCATGAGCTCGGTCAGACTGAATCCCTGTTGATTGCGAACTAGATATCGACGGAACATACGGTGACCTCCAAGGAGGGCCTTCCCTCAATAATATGGTTGTTTGATGCCTCTCATCCGAGAATCATCCTACAGTGAGTATTCTCAGGAAACCAGGGAGACTTCTTTACAACAGCATTTTTCTTCGATTCGCCAATTCCCACCAATCTGCTTCAACTTCCAGAAACTTCTCACAACAAATTCTTCAAAGACTATAGGACTTTTCACCCTCAGGTTCTGCCTCCTCTAATCGACAGAAACAGGACAAATCTTAAGGGAAAATCTGGCAAAGAAAAAACCCATGCTCGAAAAGAACCACAGCGTCCTTGGAGCAAAGCAAGAGAAAAATCTAATTACGGCGTGTAGGTGGATTGCTGAGAAAGAGTTGGGATGGGTTCTCCAAATCCCCTATCTCGAAATCGCTGCTTAAGCGCTTCGTTGCTGGAATCCAATTGGAGCGAATGAATCCAGGCGTCACGCGCTTTTTCAGGCTCTTTTTGGAGAAGAAAGATTTCGCCTAAATGCTCATAAATCACCGGATCATCAGTAACCAATGCCAGCGCGCGTTGCATCATTTCCAACGCTTCATCAATTCTTCCAACCTTGAATAAGGCCCAGGCCAAACTGTCGACGTAATACCCATTATGAGGCTTTAAGGTTACCGCACGTTGCGTCAATGAGACGGCTTGATCAATATTGATGCCACGATCAGCATAACTATACCCCAAATAATTCAACGCATCCGCATGGTCCGCGTCGAGCTCTAGGGCTTGCTCCATTTCACGAACAACCTCATCAAAGCGATCAAGCTTGTCATAGATTGTGCCTAAATTGAAATGCAATTCAGCATTAGACGGATCTTGCTGAATACCATCTTCCAATCGCGCTTTCGCCTGCTGATATTCTTTCATTTGAAAATACGTCAAGCCCAGCAATAAATACGGTTCAGGACGTTTGGGATTGAGTTTGACCGCCTCTTCCAAATACGATAAAGCCGCTTCATTTCGTTTCAATCGATAGGACACAAACCCCAAATGCAAAATGCTATCGAAGAAGGTTGGATCAATCTTCACATTCGCTTGATAGGTTTCGATAGCACGATCATAGTCCTTCATTTCTTCATACAATAAACCCAAAAAATCTCGCACACGCAATTCGTTTGGGCGATTCCGTAAGACCCCGTTCAATTCCTCAATCGCCGCAGCGAAATTGCCTTGCTCTCCATAAATCTGGGCTTTTCGTACTTGCGCATGGAGGTCTCCAGGATTTTCCTCAAGTAGGTAATCTAAATGTCCAAGCGCTTGATCCGCCTCCTTTTGCGTGACATACAATCGAACCAGACGCAAGCGAAACTCACGATAATCAGGGTTCACGTCCTTCAAAAACGTTTCAATCCGTTGAATGGCTTGTTCAAATTCGCCGGATTCTTCCAAGAGTTCAACTAATTTGACATAGGCACGCTCAAATGAAGCATTCAGAGCAATGGCCTGTTCAAAATGTTTGATCGCGCCCAATTGTGCCTTATTGTCTAAGGCGATAATTCCCAGGTAATAATGGCCCTCAGCCGAGCTGGGTACATGTTGTAAAAGATCGCGAAAAACTCCTTCAGCCTGCTCAACATCCCCTTCTGTCATCAACCAGGTGCCATGAGCCAGATACAGCCGTGGTTCGGAAGGAAATTGCCTCTTGGCCTCCTTATAGACTTGTCGCACATACTCAGGCTCTCCTGCCGCAGCAAACAGTTTCGCCATGTCCAAAAACAGGGGAACCTCTGCCAGGCGTTCGAGAGGAATTTGCTTAGCCATATTCACAGCAGCCGGCATTTGGGCTAAGGCCATATGAATTTTGGCAATACGGAGTTTCAAAAAGATCGAATCAGGGTCGAAGGTCAAACCGACCTGATAAGCTTCTAAGGCCTTGAGTCCTTCATTATTCAGTTCCGCGAGAGACCCTCGAAGAAAATGATAATAGGCTTGAGGATGGGAAATTTCCTGAATGGTGGCAGGACGCTCTTGTTCATGCAAAGCCGGTTGCGGGGCCGTACCGCAGGAAACAATGAGAAGGGGAATACTGAACAGCCCGGTTCGAATGCGACTCAGCCAACAAGGGACCGTTTTCGCGAGACGACTCGAACAGGTAGGTGGCATCAAAGAATCCGTCACTTGAGGCGCTATGGAGTGATCAATAATCCTTATACTATACCAGAATGTCTTCTATCTAAATCATTAAACTTCGCATACCGATCATGAAACTGTAGGTCCACTTCCCCAATTGGCCCATTTCGATGTTTACGCACAAGGATATTCGCAATGCCCTTGTCATCGGTATCCGGGTTATACACTTCATCACGATAGATAAACATCACCACATCCGCATCTTGCTCAATGGCCCCTGATTCACGCAAATCTGCAAGCATGGGGCGTTTGTCCGTCCGGTTTTCTACAGCACGACTTAACTGAGAAAGCGCCACGACTGGTATATTGAGTTCTTTCGCCAACGCTTTTAACGCTCGCGAAATATCGGAAATTTCCTGTTGCCGAGATTCGGATGACCCCTTTCCATCCATCAATTGCAGATAATCGATGATCAGAAGATCCAGCCCATGCTCAGTCTTAAGTCGACGAGCTTTTCCCCGCATTTGCTGGACACTGAGATTTCCAGAATCATCGATAAAAATTTTCGCCTGCTCCAGTTTACCAGCTGCCTCAGTCAAGGCAACCCAGTCGGGCCCTTTTAATTGTCCAGTACGAACCGCATGTGAATCGAGGTGGGCTTGAGAGCTGAGCATTCGCAAGACCAATTGCGCTCGAGACATTTCCAAGCTGAAAATACCGACAACCGCATGACCTTTGAGCGCAGCCTGTTCAGCCATGCCCAACGCCAAACTCGTCTTTCCCATACTCGGTCTGCCCGCCACAATAATTAAATCAGAAGGCTGCAGACCAGCAAGCAGATTATCTAAATCTGTATACCCCGTAGGCACCCCAGTTATTTTCTCTTGCCGACTATAGAGTCGATCAATAATTTCAACACTGTCCTGAATGATACTACTAACAGGGGCGAAGGTTCCTCCTAAATGCCCTTGCGCTAGACGAAAAATTTCACGCTCTGCGAATTCCAAGAGTTCGTCCGTTTTGGTTGTCCCTTCATACCCTTTCATCACCACATCAGTGGCAGTCCGAACTAAGCCACGAAGCAGTGATTTATCCCGAACAATGTGACAGTGGTAGCGAATGTTTGCCGCACTAGGCACCATCTGGACCAATTCGGCAATATAGGAAGCCCCCCCAACCTGATCTAATTCTCCCGTGCCACGCAAAAATTCAGTGAGCGTAATTTGGTCAACCGCCTGATTGCGCTCAGACAAGGCCACCATGCTGCGATATACCATCTTATTGGCCGTGCGATAAAAATCTTCTTCCGACAAGATTTCCATCGAACGATTGAGGGCGGCATTATCCAACAGAATCGCACCAAGGACCGATTGCTCAGCCTCTACGTTCTGAGGAGGGACGCGGACGTCAGGTATTTCAGAAATCGCCATGAATCTCCGTTCGAAGGCGTTGAGGCAATTCTTGGAAAGCCACTCGTGATTGCCGTGGCTTCAATGAAGAATCCGAATATTCGACTAAGAGCACTGATTCGTTTGGACCGCTTTTCTGATCATACAGAATAACCCGGGAAATACCCCGACGCTGAGCTTCTTCCGCCACCAAAGCAAGAGAAAACTTTTGTGGATTTTTCATCGTTTCCTCAGTCACACAAATACCAGCGGCGCGTAAGGTCTGGGCTAAAGCAAAGGCTTCCTTTGCGTGACGCCTAAACCCCATTAATAACACTGGCGCAAAACCGTTGCTTCCAACTTGTCCACCACATTCTAAAGCCGAGAACAGCCGATCTAAATCCAATCCAAACCCAATGGCCGGCAAATCCCGCCCAAAGCGACCCATCAAGTGATTGTACCGCCCTCCCCCACCAATTTCACGACCCACTCCCGCCGTAAACACATCAAAAACGACCCCATCGTAATAATCAAATCCACGAAATTCTCCCAGATCTAACAGGACATGCTGTTGAACTTGCGTGAGCGCCAGCTGCTGAAACACCTGCTCTAAACGATGCAAGGGTTTAAGCAATTGTGGATCCTTCCCGGCAATCCGCTTTCCCCACTCCAACACCTCATATTGGCCACAGCGTTCAGGGACCTGCAGAATGTCTCGCACCATCGCCCGAGGCAGTCGTTCGGAGAGTAAAATCTGTTCCAATCGTGGCAAATCTTTATGGGCAGCAGCCAACTCAGCCTGCTTTCTTCCAGATGGAGACAACCCTGATCGTGATAGCAAGGCCTTAAAAAACCCCACATGCCCCAAAGAAATTTTCCATTCCGGTAACCCGACTTGGTCCAAAACGCCTGCCAACATCGTCACCATCTCAGCATCACCCTGATAGCTATCATTCCCAACCAGCTCAATCCCCACCTGAAACACCTCACGATCTCGCCCTCGGTGCTCCACTTCATATCGAAAAACCGTCGTTCGATAGGAAAAGCGTAAGGGAAGCGCCTCGCCCCCTAGCCCCATAGCCACCATTCTGGCAATCTGTGCGGTGGCATCAGGACGCAGCACAAGCATACGCCCTGAAGTCCGATCAGCAAATTTATAGCACTGGTCCAACACTTCCGGGGCTAGGCCAACCGAGAGCACATCTAGATATTCAAAGGTGGGCAGGATAATTTCCTGATAGCTCCAGGTCGCCAAATAGGCCAACAATTGGTCTTCCAGGCTTCGAACACGCTGAGCCGTTTGCGGCAATAAGGTCGCGGTACCAATAGGGATGAGGGAACGGAGCGGTTTCATAGGACCTATGAGGGAGAGCCTACCAAAAAGCCGTCAGGCTTCGGTAGGGAGTCGGGAAGAAATACCAGGCTAGCCCAGATTCACCATGCGAACGGATAGAATATCTTTTTCCTTTTTCAGAAGATCTAAGACCGACGGAGAAAGCGGGCTGTCCAGGCCAATGATCAATAACGCCGATTCGCCTCGCTCGACACGCGAGCATTGCATGCGGGCAATATTGACATCATGTTGACCCAAGATTTGGCCGACCATGCCAATAACCCCGGGACGATCCACATTATCAATCAAAATCATTTGCCCTTCAGACACCACTTCAACCTGGAATTGGTTGATTTCCACAATCCTCGGTTCTTGACGATGAAAAAGTGTGCCAGCCAGCGTATGAGTCTTTTTCCCAGCTTCGACCTTGATGCGGATCAAACTGGTGAAGTCACCGGCATCGCTGCTTTTTACTTCCTTCACTTCGATGCCGCGTTCTTTCGCCACAATAGGCGCATTCACAAAATTAATCACATCTTCTAAAATCGGGGAGAGCAACCCCTTCAAAACAGCCACCGTAATGGGCGCCAAACCTAACTGCGAAACCTCGCCCACATATTCCACGGTCACAGACTTGAGGCCCCCATCTAATAATTGAGCCTGGAAACGACCCATCCGTTCGGCCAACAACAAGTAGGGCTGCAGCTGTGGAAGGACTTCCGGGGCGACCGATGGAACATTCACCGCACCACGGGCAATGCCACGTTTAAAATAGTCCACAAATTGCTCGGCAATCCCGATCGCCACGTTCTCTTGTGCTTCTTCGGTGGACGCGCCAATATGAGGAGTACAAGTAAAATTATCCAAACTCAGAAGGGGATGCTTGGGATCTACTGGCTCTTGTTCAAACACATCAAAGGCGGCCGCCGCGACTTTTCCAGATTGCAACGCTTCACATAGGTCTTGCTCATTAATGATACCGCCCCTGGCGCAATTGACGATCATGACCCCATCTTTCATCTTTGCCATGGTCTGAGTATTGATAATCCCTCGTGTTTCATTCGTCAGCGGCGTGTGAACGGAAATCACATCGGCACGATGAAAAAGTTCTTCAAGCTCAACAACCTCAATTCCCATTTGCTTGGCCCGATCAACAGCCAGATAGGGATCATAGCCAATGACATTCATCGACCATCCCTGCGCCAACTTCGTAACATAGGATCCGATTTGACCCAACCCGACTAAGCCCAAGGTCTTGTTATAGAGTTCACTCCCCATAAACTTATTTTTTTCCCACTTGCCGGCCTTCATAGATTGGGTGGCTTGGGGAATTTTTCGACTCATGGCCGCGATCATCGACATCGTATGTTCAGCTGTGGTGATCGTATTGCCACCAGGGGTGTTCATCACCACAATACCGCGACGGGTCGCTGCTTCGGTGTCGACATTATCTAAACCAGTCCCGGCGCGACCTACAATACGGAGACGCCCGCCAGCCTCAATCACCTCTTTGGTAACTTTGGTTGCAGAACGGACAATCAACGCTTCATAGTTGCCGATTTCCTGCAATAACTCTTCTTTAGACAATTTGGTCTTCACCGCAACGGAAAATCCTGCACGCTCTAACACTTCAACCCCTTTAGGGGAAAGGCTGTCACTGACTAAAATATTCATAGGTCACTCCGTTGCGTCAAAAACATGAGATCCGAAGGGTTAGATCTGAGTTAGGCTTTGCGTTTTTCAAAGTCCGCCATATACGCAATCAAGGCGTCCACGCCCGCTTCAGGCATCGCATTATAAATACTAGCCCGCATGCCGCCAACCGACCGATGCCCTTCTAAGGTGGTTAACCCAGCAGCCGAGGCCCCGGACAAAAATTCTTTATCTAACGACGGGTTAGCCAAAATAAACGGGACATTCATCCACGAGCGTGAAGCCTTTTCGACCGGATTACGGTAAAAGCTTGACCCATCAATGGCTGCGTACAACTTCGTCGCCTTCCGTTCATTGAGGGTTGCCATGGCCGACAATCCCCCTTGAGCCTTTACCCATTTGAACACCAACCCAGCGAGATAGATCCCAAAGGTTGGAGGCGTATTCAACATAGAATCGGCCTCCGCCTGCTGGGCATAATCATAGACACTTGGGGTAATGGGCAACACGTCGCCAATGAGATCATCTCGCACAATCACTAAGGTCACGCCCGCTGGACCAATATTTTTTTGGGCACCCGCATAAATCAATCCAAACCGACTTACCTCAATCGGACGAGACAAAATAGTGGAAGAAAAATCCGCAACTAACGGCACATTGCCCGTATCCGGCACCCAGTGAAACTCGACCCCTCCGATTGTCTCATTGGGGGTATAGTGCACATAGGCGGCATCTTTATTAAGTGACCAACGGTCAAATGGAGGAATCGTGGTAAATTTATCGCTCTCTGATGTGGCAGCCAAATTGACTGTGCAATATTTTTTGGCATCGCTAATGGCTTTTTTGCCCCAGGCTCCGGTCAAAATATAATCAGCCGTTGTTTTCCCCCGCAACAAATTCATAGGGATAGTCGCAAATTGTGTAGAAGCCCCACCTTGGAGAAAGAGCACTTTATAATTGCTGGGGACCCCAAGGAGGTCGCGAACATCCTGCTCAGCTTCAGCTGCTACCGAAACAAACTCTTTTCCACGGTGACTCATCTCCATAATGGAGGCACCGGCGCCGTGCCAGTTCAATAATTCTTCTTGCGCTTGTTGCAAGACGGCTTCCGGCAAGATTGCGGGACCAGCACTAAAGTTATACACACGTGACATAATCGATTGTATTCCCCCATCAAAAATGAAGGCGCAGGAGGCAGGAAAAACATGTGGCACCGCGCCGAAAAGGTCGCTACGCTAGCACAGGGTCCCCAACCAGTCAAGAAAAATGCCGGTCCTTGTCAGACCAATTGCTGATGACCTACAATCCTCCCCGACAATGGAAAACTTACCTGAAAATTCAACCAGTTCCGAAGAGACATTGCCCCCAGTCGATAAGACCGTAAAGCCCAAACCCGGCCTCCGATTGGAACTGCGCGGGTCAGGGAATTACTACAAAGGCATTCTGCACATTGGCAGTACGTTCATCCCCATCAGTGATGATATTCTTGAGGAGCTCCAGACCAAAACAGCTCTCTCACCTGATGGATTTTTTCGACTCTTTGTGGAAAAAGTAGGGTACTCCTCCTACTTAACAGAGCAAATTCACCAAGAAGTCAAAAACGCCGGCAACCTCAACGCTCAGATGTCCGCCATTCAGCAGATACTCCGCCAAGGGCTACCGTCCTAATCACCCAAATATTTTGTCCATAAAATTGATGATCCGCATCCGACGAGCAGGGTCTTTTTCTAGGGACAACGCTTTCTGATAATGCTCCACCGCTAATTCAGGCATACGCTTTTCTTCGTACACACGACCCACACCAAACGTCGCCTGCGCATCTTCAGGATTGGCAATCAAGGCTTTACTGAAATAATCCAGGGCAAAATCATTTTGCCCTTTGTCATAGAGAAACCATCCAATAGCTGTGGCCGCAGCGCCAAAATCGGGGTTCAAACGAAGGGCTTCCTCGTACTGACGTTTGGCTAAATCCACTCGGCCCTTATTCTCATACAGCCCCCCCAACGCAAAATGGACTTCCGCATCATCGGGACTAAGAGCCAGCGCTTTCTTATATTCTTCAATCGCCGGGTCTAATTTGCCCTGTTCCGCCAGCGCACAAGCCAAATTGGTATGGCCCACCGCTTCATCTGGACGAAGTTTCAGGACTTCTCGGTATTGAGGAATCGCCATCTCTAACTGGCCTTGTTCCTGATAAACCACCCCAAGCTTTAGCCGGGCGGCCACATACGAGGGATCTCGCTTAATGGCCTCACGAAAGGCCTTCACCGATTGATCTATGCGTCCCTGGCGTTGATGAATTTGAGCCAGGAAAAAATGCGGATAGGGAGATTGGGGCGCCAGGGCCACGACTCGCTCGAAACTGGCAAACGCATCATCGAGCAAACCGGATTGCGTATGAAAGATACCTTCAACTAGGGCCATATCTGC
Source organism: Nitrospirota bacterium (assembly GCA_029879555.1). GTDB lineage: Bacteria > Nitrospirota > Nitrospiria > Nitrospirales > UBA8639 > Nitrospira_E. The sequence continues at coordinate 10,378 of JAOUQB010000053.1, forward strand.
CGAATCTGGATAGCGTTTTTTAAGAACTCCCAGCCACTCCCGAGCCAATTGCACATGAGCGTCATCCCCGAGTGCTTGCGGAAACACCTTCCAGGCCTGAACAAAATCGCCCCGCAAGAGGCACACCACATTCAGGGCAAAAAATGGCAAGGGTCCGCTGTCGGCGTGTTCCGACCAAGACGTCGCCTCATCATACACGGCATCCCATTGCCCGCCAGCCATGGCAGAT
>JAOUQB010000451.1 GCA_029879555.1 Nitrospirota bacterium
AATCTAGACCATGTATGGCGTATCGCACTGTATCAATTACCAACTACCCAACAATGCAACTTAAGGGACTTCACCTTAAGGACGTGGTGAGAATTTTATGATTAATCCAGGGAGGGAAGGGGAAATGCAGGGAAGAAAGGGAGTAGCCGTACGTGCTGATCCGGATTCAATTGGCTGGATTGGTCAAGATCGAGCTACACCGAGTGCACCTGCTGGTGGAGGTGGTCCTGGACAATTCAAGCCTCAAGGGCCAGAGATTAGCGACTCCCCAAGCGTCCTTCATCAACCCATGCAGCCGAGGCCTTTGCAGGCTCCTCCCGCTCCGCCGCCGCCTAATCCACCTCCAGCCACGAATCCTCGTTCCCTTGGGTCGCAAAAATCGGTGCAGAGTACTCATGTTGATGTGTCCATTACCGCAAGCATTATTGCCGATGGGACTGATAGAACTATTGTGGGTGCCGTCACTTCCGTTTCCGGTCTTCCACGTTTCACGGCTCCTGGCTCTGCATTCGATGCTTCAGGGAACATTACCCGCTTTACAGGTGGAAATAGAAAATTTACTTGGAAAGGAAGAATTACCATTCAGACCAAATATGGGCCTCACTCCAATGCGAGGGACGTGTCTTGCTATGGTCGTGGGACAACGGCTGGGGATATCCGTAATCGGGACATTACTCTCGGGTTTCATGAACATTGCCATCAAGTCGATTTTGAAAATTTTCTCAATTCACATCCCTTGCCAGATCCGCCAAGGATGGAGATTGGAATGCCCCACACCGAATATGAGCAGGAATTGGAAAGGTTTCAACAGGAATTTGATGCCTATAAACCGGCTATTGAACAAGACTCTCATGCTCGAACTGATGAGGTGGGCCATACCAAAACAACCGCTGACCAAACGAGTCAATGCCATGTGCATCAGGTTCCTTAATAAGATCTAAGGGGCGAATGGTGGTGGCTGATTTTTTCGAGATCAACTCTTCTTCTATTTGGATTATTATGGCAATGTCTGAGAATTATGAACCGTGAAGTTGGTGATTTGGCATTGAAGTGATTGGGTTTGCCGATGCTTGGTTCCAAAGGGAATGGGGGCATAGGTGGATCGGGTGGTTGGTTTAATAATGTCATAAATAGTTTCGGCATGAGATTGGATGATGGTGCCCGTCGGGGCAATTTGATCACAGGTGATGGAAAGATCCTTGATGGCGTAGGCTGTCCGATTTTCAATGCTGAATTCGGCTAGGAAAATATTCGGCTGAGTCACATACGCCTTTGTGGTGAAATTCACATGTTCGGCTATTTGCTCAATGAGTTGTAATTTCACTTTGAGTTCTTCCGTTTTCCGTGTGTGTTCTTGCATTTGATTCACGAGTTGTTGTTTCATCTCCTCCCATTTGGTTTTCACTCCAACAAACTCTCCAAATATCTTTCCACCCGTTTTGGGCGTCGTCTTCTTTGTTGTTTGCGTCATTGCTGGTTGAGGTGCGAGGGGTTCGGTTGGTTCAGGAGAGACCATTTCCTTTTTAGGTTCATTTTGGGTTGATTCAGAAGACAGTATTTCTGGCGTAGCCGACCCAGTCTGTGTGTTTTCAGAATTCGGTTCTAATGTTTGTGGCGCCATGCTGGAATCCGATACCTCTACTTCTTTAAGGAGTTCTGAATTTTCTAATAGACCATTTTCTTGAAATCCAAAATTCGCACATCCCCATAATCCGGATGCAGAAACCACGAAAATCGTGAGGCATATGTTACGAGAAAAGATCATGCAATCTCCTTTGAAAATTTTAGAATGTATTTTATGGCACTTTCTGAAATGGTAGCCCTGGGGGGAAATTTACATCAACCCCCATCGTTCATGCTTCGGATAACGTTATGACATTTTCTTGATAATCGCCAAAAAGATCAAGAGGAAAATGCCCTTCATCTTTTTCAGGGGTCTTTCCTCACCACCGCAAAGGAAGATTTGGCGTACAAAAGGCAAAGGGTCTTGCCACCGGGTAGAATTATTCCTGAAATAGGACAAATCTCTACATGTTTTCTATTGGGCTTCTATGTCTAAATGCTCTTCGCAGCGATTAGGAAATACTGAGGCTTTCGATCTATGATGGGATGTCCCGTTGGTTTTCCTCTTTCGATCAATGTGGTAGGCTTCCTGAAATATTTGGACAGGCTATTCCGTTCGGCAAAGAATCTGTTATGGCCATATTTGTGGTGATTAGGCGTTCCCAAGCATTTCCTCACGATGCCTCATGAGTGACGATCGCACAGTCCAACTTTCCACGTATTTCCCTCTGACCGTTTGTGCTGAAGCAGGGGAGCTCTATCCAGGGGAATTGCGTTTTATTCATTCCTTTCGGATTGGACGTTCCGAAGATTGTGAAGTCCGGTGTGTGAATCGTTCTGTCAGTCGCGTCCATGTGGATGTCTTATTTGAAAATGGGCAATGGTGGGTACAAGATCATCAGAGTCGAAATGGCACCTTTGTCGAAGGGGAGAAAATTGATCGGCTGTGTCTCACTGGGTTGTGCCGGGTGAAGTTAGGGAAGGATGGGCCAACCTTATCTTTGCAGGTTGATAATCTCTTGGAGGCCACTGCGATATCGACTCCACTTCCCCCATCTGATAACACCGCTTTAGCGCATCCCCTATCGCCTGTGTCCTTCGAGACGCCTATTCCTGAATCATCTGCCTCTCAAGCCCCTTCTTCTGCTCAATCAGAAATTTTTGATAAAGCGGTTTCCCAACAGCCCCTGGAAAGTCCCCTTGGCTCTATGGCGCCCCAAAATGAACCGCCGAGCCAATTCTTTCCTGAAGACCCATTGGGCAAAGATTCTTTGGGTCATTTCACGCAACCCCAAGATCCAGT
>JAOUQB010000452.1 GCA_029879555.1 Nitrospirota bacterium
AAACGAGTCGTCGTTTGAACAAAACCCGTTACACCTTTCGCATCCATCACTACGACCTGTTCCCCTGCACCCAGGACGAGCCTCGCAATGCCCTCCCCTGAAGTGATGCCAAACACTTGCCCCTGCTCGGACGCGATACTAACTCGATCGGTCACCACCTCATGTGCCTGGCTCTGACCCTCCCATCCCCAACTCCCCAGAGACCCAATAAGTGCCAGAGCCACCGCGGTTCCCATCCTGCCCCATATCTGCAACGCAGCTCTATCGATAATTCCAGGGGACGCCACGATCACCTCCCATAATTGGCTCCAAAATGGACTGCATCAGTTGAGTCCCATTCCCTTGAGAACCCCACAACCCAGTCAGACTGATGAGGAAATCATACTGTTCGCGATCGGGCAACCGGACATAATACAGGCCAACGGAAAAACAGCGGCAGGGATTCTGATACAACGCCACCACATCTAACTCTGCCGTTTTCCCTGTACGAAAATCATGGTACCAGCGAGACCCGACGGTCACCCCACCAGGTAATCGCACACCACCTCCCGCCGTGAGGAAGAGAATTTTCTCTGCTGGAGCGAGGACCTCGTTAAATGAAATAGGATTCCAAATATCGCCTCGACGCGTTCGGGACCCCGCTTTTGAATAACGTTGGCCCGCCGTAAGATACCAAGCTCGATGTCCTTGAATGAGCCCATCCGTATTTAATTGCGTGAATTCTTTTTTCTGATGATCAAAAAACGCGTCGACGGTCACATTAAACGCCGAAAGAATATTTTGAGCGCCTAACGGTTGATGAAATTCGCCACGAGTCCAGATATCTGAAAACTTTGAGGCTAAGGGAGGAGGATCCCCCACGTGATAGCTTTGCGCCAAGAAGAGATCCAGCCAGGTACTGGAGGCACTATCCTGACCTTGCCGGCTCACCCGATTCTTCAGGGAATAAGTCAGTAAACTCTTATTAATTAAGTCATCCACGGCATCGATTTGCACCAATTTCGATTGTCGTGTTTGAGGAACGAATTCATAGATAACATTCGGCTTCATCGAATGCCGCAGGGACCCCAGCTCTCCAAAAGAAAACCGCTTGGTCACATTGGAAAACGCTTCAGCCCCCACCCAATAGGTTTCCCGAAATTGGCGTGAGGAATCCGTCAAGCCACGCGAATACGCCACTTCACGAAACTTAACCTGCGGACGAATTCCTACGGTATGTCCGACATGCAGGCCTTCCACGGACAACCCAGGCAAGAAATCCAACCGGCTGACGTTAAAGCCTTCTTCCCGCCAAAAATGGACAGCCGTCGTATCGGCGGTTAAGGCCAGTGGACTCCCCAATAATCCCGGATTCACAAATCGGTGCCCAACTTCCGGCAACCGTTGGAAGGTGGTATCCCCTCCCGCATTGAGCGGTTGAAGATATTGTCCCCACAGATACAACGCTCCATGATCCAAACGCTGCAAGAGCGTGAGGTTGGACTCTTGACTAGGCAAGGCACGCTGAACGCCAGAATTACTCAAATCCTGCAAAAACTGGCGATCAGTGGAATAATTCAGGTTCATACGAAATGACAGATCGGGGCTGAACTGTTGAGCATGAGCTCCGCGAAACTGAAAACGCTTTCGATTCTGCTCCGTATCATACAAGCCATTCATGAACCATTGGCCTTTCGCCTCTCGACTCCAGGCATACCGATAATTTAAATCTCCCCCATACCCGCGTGAGGTCAATATTTGAGGCGCAATCGTGAGATCTTGACTCGGATTAATCGCCCAAAAATATCCTTGACGATAGGTAAACCCGAAGGCATTGTTGATACCCACGGTCGGAATGAGCAGCCCACTTTTTCGTTTAGCCCCCAGAGGATATTGAAAGGGGGGAAGGGGCAGAACCGGCACATCATTAATATTGAACCACACCCCTTTCCCGAATAAGCTGTCTTCATAATCTAAATCCATATCCTCGAACGTGAACCGCCAGGCAGGGATCTGGCCGTCCTTCGCATCACAATTGGTAAACGACCCCTCTTTGACGCGATAGTGAGTTTCAGAAAAACGCTGGAGCCGTTGTCCGGTGACAAAAGAATTTTGCTCTTGCCCGAAAATTTTCCCAGTCGTGAGCACCCCGGCTTCCGTATTCATATTAAGCTCGAGTTGCTCCGCCCACACATCGGCATGGCCATCACGAAGATGCACATGCCCGACGGCCAGTAACTGCCCGGTTAATTTCTGAAGAGTCGCATCATCCGCCGTGAGCCGGACTGGTCCTCGAGTGACATCAACATCCCCAATCGCATGATACTCCTCACGCTCCTGATCATATTCAATCCGATCAGCTGTAATTTCTACAGGAACTCCACGTGCGTTTTCCGCATTGACCTGTTGAGTTGTCGAAGGAGCTTCAGCGCCAGCCACAATGGGAAACAGACACATGCCGGCCCAAAGTACCAACGGCCATCGAATCAACCTTACGAGCCTCATCATCTTCAGAGGATATCCACGGGTAAAGGGAGAGAAGAAAGGTGCCCCAAGATTTCTCCTACGAGAAATAATGACCCAGTGACACAAATAAGGTCAGAAGGATTCGCGACCTGCAGCGCCTGGCCATAGGCTTCCCAGGAATCAGGAACTGAGTAGAGCGTCACAGAATCAGGTGGCACCACACCTTTGAGCTCTTCAACAGTTGCCGCTCGGTTCATGTGCGGTTGAGTGAGAATCAAGGTATCGACAAGAGGGAGGACAATCTGCAAATACTCACGATGATTCTTATCCTGCATCATCCCGAGAATGACAATCAGTTTTCGACCAGGGCAATCATGAAGTTGTGATTGAAGAAAGTCAAACAAGACCCTGGCACC
>JAOUQB010000453.1 GCA_029879555.1 Nitrospirota bacterium
CTCGGGAATATGACGTTGAAGAGTTTCACATAGTTCCCTTTTGGACACATTGGCATCGGAAAGACCCACATTGTAAATCTGGCCCTTCATGGTGTCGTAATGCTCAATCGCATGGATGAAGGCTCGGACCACGTCACGAATATGAATATAGTTTCGTTTAAAATGGCTCTCAAACAGCACCACAAATCGGTCATACACAGCCCGATACGTAAAATCATTCACCAACAAGTCAATCCTCATACGTGGTGACATGCCAAAAACAGTTGCCAACCTAAAACTAATGGCATTCGGATGTTCCAGCAACGCCTTTTCAACTTCAACTTTTTCTGTTGCATAACTTGAAACAGGCCGCAGAGGTGAATCTTCTGTACAAAAATTGTTTTCATCCCCAGTTCCATACGCACTATTCGTCGTTGGCATCACAATCATTTGTTGTTTCGACAGCAATTTAAGCATCATGGTTATGGCATCATGATTCACGGTCTTCGCCCCTACTGGATCTTGACTGCAGATAGGAGCCCCGACCAAGGCCGCCAAGGGAATCACAATATCAGCTGCCTTGAGCAACGGGGCCACCACGTTTTCAACCCTGATATCGCCCTTTACTACTCTAAAATGAGGATGATGACAGACATGATTAAGACTTGCCTGTTTGTAAATGAACGCATCGACTACTGTGACCTTATGGCCCAACTGAAGCAAATCTGGAACCATCGTGGAACCTAGGTAACCGGCACCACCTGTCACAAGAATGTTATAGGTCATGGGACAATCCTTTTCTATTGATCGATTAAGGTGAACACACAGCTAATTCAACACATTCACAAAGCGTATGGGCGAGAACGATATGCAACTCCTGAATGGTACTAGTCGCCAGACCAGGCACTACAATGCAAAAATCAGCCAACTGCTTAACTTCGCCACCGTCGCGCCCACTGAAAATAATGTTTGGAATGCTCATGGCTTGGCATGACTCGACCGCTCTTAAAATATTGGGAGATTTTCCAGACGTCGTAATTCCGAGAAACACATCATTAGGCGTTAATTTACCTGCTAATTGCCGAGCAAAAATGTAATCAAACCCATAGTCGTTCCCGATTGCAGTAAGAATTGAACTGTCAACTGTCAGTGCCTCTGCCGGCAAGGGGGCTCGATCACGCGCCAATTTACTGACGAATTCGGCGGCTAAATGCTGTGCATCAGCTGCTGACCCACCATTTCCTGCAATATAGAGTCGCCCCCCTCTCCGATACCGATCGATGACGGTTGCAACAGCCTGGGAAAAAATGGACAAGCTCTCTACGTCCTTAAGTAGCTGGTGCTTCGCCTCAATGCTGAGTTCGAGATTTCTCGTTAATAGTTCACAGACTTCCATGGGCTATGACCCTGAAAACCCTAAAAGAGACTCAGCCCGAAAATAATCATCTGGGACACCGATATCTATAAAGGTCCCGCAGAATTCAATCCCAAACATACGCCGCCGTGCTAACTTCATGGCTGGAAAGATATCATCCTCGAGTGACACAGGTGTTCCAACCCGAAAACCTGCCTCTTCTAAAACCTGAGGTCTCACCCAATATGCCCCCCCGTTGGACAAACAACCAAGGCCCATGGCACTGGCCTTCATCGATAAAACTTCTCCCTCTGGGGATATATCCATCCCCATGTACCGACCGTCTTCGTTGCTGCGAAACAGAGAAAAACACCAATCAGCATTATTGGATTCAGCAAAGTTACTCAGATACGCCCAATCCGCTTCAAAATAGGTATCACCGTTAAGCAAAAGAAATGGAGAGGTTAACCCTACCTCCTTGACTGCTAATAAAAGGCCACCTCCTGTGCCAAGCGGCACTTGCTCAACAACATACAAGAGCTCAACACCGTTATAACGGTCCCCAAAGTGCTCGATAATGACTTCATGTCGATATCCGACGGAAAGTATGAACCGCTCAATTCCTTTGCCAATCCAATAGTCCAATTGATATTCAAGGAAGGGACGCCCTGCGACAGACGCCATTGGCTTTGGCACATCGGGTACCGTGCTGCGTAATCTCGTCCCAAGACCGCCAGCCAAAATCACTGCGGAAATCATGATGCCCTTATGCCGAGTTCACAATGACACACAACCGATCGATTTCCTCATCCTTCAGATCTGGGAAGTTTCCGAGATAAAAACCATAAAAGTGTATATGCTCAGTTTCTGGAAACTCTGAATAATGGTCTTTTGGGACAATCCCCTCAAGATACGGCTGTCGGAGTTGGTTCCCTCCCCCCGCGCTTCCTCGTCTAAACTCTACTCCAGCCTCACGCATCTTCTGCATAAGACGCGGAACCAACTCGTCATTAGGCTGCTTCAGGATAAGATTAAAGGCATAATTGCTCGACCCTTCAACCTTGAAATCCGTTCGATACTTTGTTGGGTCAATTAATTGTAAAAATCGCATCAGATTCTCAGTCCTACGCCTGTTGTTGGAATTGAGTCGTTTGAGCTGGCTACGTCCAAGAATCCCACCAATTTCAGTGTTTCGCAAATTATAGGCAGGAAATGCAAAAATAAAGTCGGAATTCAGCATGGGGTATTTCGAACAATAAGAGGCCTTCACCTCCGGATCATCGGCTTCTCGCACCATCCCATGGGACCGCAGCATACGCGCTTGTTGATAGACATCAGAATCATTGGTACAGAGCATCCCACCCTCGATCGTGCTCATGTGATGAGCATAGTAAAAGGAAAAGTTCGAGATCCATCCGAAACTCCCTAGCTTTTTGCCATTGTGGGTAGCGCCATGCGATTCGCACACATCCTCGAGCAGGGGAATATTTCTAGCTTCTAATTCCATGAGCAACT
>JAOUQB010000454.1 GCA_029879555.1 Nitrospirota bacterium
GCCATCGGCAATGAGGTCGACGAGGGTGTCGCCCGTCTCTTCGACCTTGACTAATGTGCCGACAGGAACATAGATCACGACATTCTGGCCATTGGACCCGTGGCAGTTGGCCTTCAGGCCACGTACCCCAGCTTGTGCTGCGTAATGGCGCTGATAGCGGAAATCGAGAAGGGTCGACACACGATTTGAGGCTGTGAAGATGACATGCCCACCATGCCCGCCATCGCCGCCATTTGGACCCCCGCGGGGGACAAATTTCTCCCGACGAAAGCTGCAATGGCCTGAACCGCCATCCCCACCTTTGACAAAAATACGTGCGTGATCAATGAACATAGTCGTCCTATCTTACCCGGCTTATAGAAACAAACTGAAGTGAGTTCTACGAAAAGAAGGAAAGAATGGGGCGAAGAGTTATGCGGAGGGGTACACGCTGACTTTGCGTCGGACGGTGCCGCCTTCAAACTTCACGACTCCTGAGACTTTGGCGAACAGGGTATAGTCTTTCCCTAAGCCCACGTTGGTGCCTGGAAAGAATTTTGTACCGCGTTGGCGAACTAAAATGCTGCCACCTGACACGGCTTCTCCGGCAAAGGCTTTGACGCCCAAGTATTGTGGGTTACTATCGCGCCCGTTTCGGGATGAGCCGCCGCCTTTTTTATGTGCCATGAATCACGTCTCCAAAGCGAAAAAATATGGTTTATGGGGTCACAATTTCTGTAATGCGAACATGAGTGAAACCCTGTCGGTGCCCTCTGGTTCGACGGTACCCTTTGCGGCGTTTCTTCTTGAACACCGTAATGGACCGGGTCCGCGCATGCCGGACGATCTCAGCTTTGACCACAGCCTGGGCAATCGTTGGGGTCCCAACAATAGGGGCCTGATCGGTCTGGACAAATCGAACAGAATTAAATTCAATGATCGATCCGACGTCACCTTCGATGGATTCAATTTGCAGAAGGCTCTGCGGTTCAGCCCGGTATTGTTTTCCGCCTGTTTCGATTATCGCATACATGGTATAGTGGCTCCTTACAAAACATTCATTTTGCCAGCATGTTTACATTTAAGTCAAGATTTTAGTATATCATTTTCTTCATCGGAGCCAAGGGGAAACAAAGAAGGCTGTCATGATGCGAGTAATGGGATTACTTTCGTAGGCTTTCCGCAATTTTTGAGATAAGGATAGGGAACATTATTACGATGGTGACCGAATCAAAAAAAATATGGATGGATGGGGCCTTTGTTGATTGGGCGGATGCTTCCATTCATGTCTTGACCCATTCGCTTCACTACGGCTTGGCTGCCTTTGAGGGGATTCGCTGCTATGAAGGGCCGAAAGGGTCTGCCATTTTTCGATTGCAGGAACATGTGGATCGCTTGTTTGAATCCGCGCATATTACTTTGATGCCAATGCCTTTTCCCAAAAAAGAGGTCACGGAAGCCATTATTGAAACCGTTCGAGTGAATGAACTGGCCTCTTGTTATATTCGCCCCATTGCCTATGTCGGGTACGGCGCGATGGGGGTCTATCCTGGTGATAATCCCATCCGTTTGTCCATTGCCGCATGGCCGTGGGGCTCGTATTTGGGAGAGAATTCACTGACTAACGGGATACGGGCCAAAATTTCTTCCTTCACCCGGCATCATGTCAATGTGTCGATGACACGGGCCAAGGTCTCAGGGTATTACGTGAATTCCATTCTGGCGAAATGGGAAGCGAAAAAGTCCGGCTATGAAGAATGTATTCTACTAGACCCTGATGGTTACGTGGCCGAAGGTACTGGTGAAAATGTCTTTATTGTCACCAAGGGGGTTCTGAAGACGACACCGTTGACCTCCATTCTTGATGGGATTACTCGTAACTCCATTCTTCAATTGGCTCGGGCAAAAAAAATCCCCGTCGTTGAGGAACGATTCACCAGGGATGCCATGTATGTGGCAGATGAAATCTTCGTCACGGGAACGGCGGCTGAAGTCACGCCAGTCCGCGAATTAGACGACCGAACTATTGGGGAGGGCAAGCCTGGTCCAATCACCCAAGCGCTACAGAACGATTTTTTTAAAATCGTTCGAGGTGAAGATCCAGCCTATGCTCATTGGCTGACGCCTCTATAACCCCTTTCACCAAAAATCCGCCCGTCGCTAGGGTTCAAGCCTCTAACTCTTTTCTCTTCTGAACTTCAAAGAATCTAGCGTTTTTTTTGTATGTACGCCACTTAATGGCTAGATTATTAGGGGTCGCTTGGCGTGGAAGGGGTTGTATCTGATGGTGTCGAACTTGATGCGGCCTTGGGTGTCGAGGTTGTTGTGGGCGCCGTTTCAGTTGTAGGCGTGACCGTAGTGGTGGTCTCTGTGGTCGCTGAAGAAGATTCGTGGTGAGTTGTGGGGTGGAGATCAATCACGGTTGATGAGGTATTGGCTTGTTTCGAGAGGAGCGCCAGGCTCAGGGAAGACATCATAAAGACGATGGCTGTCCCTACGGTGACCTTACTCAGGAAAGTCCCAGGCCCTCGGCTTCCAAATACTGTTTGAGACGACCCTCCAAAGGAGGCGCCGATTTCTGCGCCCTTACCGGCTTGGAGTAAAATTGAGGCAATCATGAGAAAACAGACAATAAGGTGAATTGAGACAGCTAATGTGTACATATGCTCTACGGTCCTCAGGGGCTAATTCATGAATCCAACGCGGCAATCTCAGCTATCTTAACAAAGGATTCCGAATTCAAACAAGCTTTCCCCACCAAGGCCCCATTAATGTCTGGAGATTGGAAAAGAGCCTGGGCATTGTCAGCCGTGACGCTGCCTCCATACAGAATTCTGATGTGTTCGCTCTTCAGCCT
>JAOUQB010000455.1 GCA_029879555.1 Nitrospirota bacterium
TGCATTTGAGGTGTTCGGCCTCGTACGATCTTGCATAATCCCCCCTCTTGTCTTCTCAAATTGCTCACGAGTTTTCCGACATTATTGACAGCCCGCTTGGTACAAGGGCATAGGGAAATATCTATAATCCAAATTATTATTTTAATCCGATAGGAGGCTCTGATGAGTGACACCTTGTTCCCTCTATGTTCGAGCCGAAGACTAGCGTGTCGGTGGGGATATTGGCTGAAGGTTGTAGAAAGGGTGGTGTTCGTATCGATACTCTCCTTTTTTCAGGTGTCTCCTGCATCAGCTCTTTCCATCAATCGAGTGTTTATTGGAGGGGTAACACAGCCAACAGCGTTGGGAGGTGGCAATTTAATCGAAATTTTTAATGTTGCTGCCGACATGTGGGAACAGGCTATTCTGGATGACCATACCCTCACGCTTCATTATGGTTGGTCTCCTCTTGGAACGACTCATACGATGACGCAACAGGGAGGGGTTCCTCATCGTGAAACTGAGGGCGTTATTCTCTTTAGTAATAAAACCGAGCCAGGAACATTTCAGTATTATTTAGATCCCACGCCTTCCTTGAATGAGGAATATGGAATGTTTACTGAGCTCTTCCAGGATCTTGGTGGTGGATTAATTAATACGGGTCGGGTTTATGGTCAGGCGGTTGGGGATGCGGCGGTATTAGGATATACGGACATCTTGACGACTGCCTTGCATGAAATCGGACATTCTTTAGGTATCAGTAACGCCAATGCAAGTTTTCTTTCCAACAAGGTAGATGGCGATATTGATATTCATGCCCCTCGGCCCTTTGCAGGGACGACGATTCTGTTGGCCTCAAATAATGCTGGAATCACAAGTCATGTGGATGTTGGATTTGGCCCAGTTATGGCCAGCGGCTCACATAATACCCGGCAACTCTTATCCGAGCTCGATATTGTATTGAATGCAGAATTGAGCCAATTTCAGCGACTGAATCTGAATCCGACTCAACCCATTCCCGAGCCCAGCACCTGGGTCTTGTTGGGGACTGGCCTGTTGGGCTTGGTTAGCAGAGTGTGGCGGAAACTTCATCAGCCCGGAAGATAGCCGTATCCACGGGGGCCATGGTCCATGCTGATGGGAGGTTCTTGTGCGTTTTTCAGGAGGATGATAGGGAAAGACTGTCGAAAATAGCGTAAAGGTGAGGGGGGGGGATGGCTTGTGATTTTCACGGAAAGCGATTCTCCTGTTTTTTAATACCCTTCTCGTTTTATACAGGAATGTTCAAGCTGGAACTGTTCGCGTTCGCAGGTTCGGGTGAGCAAGTCGTGGTGGGCTGAGGAGTCGGTGACTGCGACGAGGCCGTGTTGGTGGCAGAGTTGAATGGTGTACATCAGGGATGCTGAAGTCTTAATCAACGCCCACCCATATTCGAATCGAGCCAATTCTTCCCCATGCAGTCGCTTGCGACTGAGGGCTCGGACGGTTTCCACGTTAAATAATCTTGCCGCCCAATCCTCCTCACGAAATTGATGCCATTCGGGCTTGGAAGGTGCCTCAGGCGATCCGGTTCTTCCGGCATGCGGGTCGCCAAATAAGCCCCGTTGAAATCGGCTATCCTTGAGCAGGGATTTTTGGAATTGGGTCCGCCATGGCCTATCGGCTAGATCTTGATCTATGGCCCTTATGATTTCGGGTGCCATTGCTCCACTCACATTGTAACCCTGAATAATTCGGCCAGCCTGAAGGTCTTCGGGGTAATAATCCCCCATGCGATCGGGGAACGCGGTTGTGCCCATCATGGGCGTGAGCTGGAGGGCCATAAAATCTCGAAAGTGGACGGTTTGATAGTCTGCGAGTAGGTGCACGAGTGTGCGGACATGGCAGAGATGGAAGGGATAGTACAGGGCGTTCATGAAAGAAACGAAGGAGCAGGAACCGGGTGAGAAGGAATGAAGGGAAGCTGAATGCGTCGGGGAGGGCGTCCGGTTTTCGGTACAGATGAAATTTTAAACTTAAAGCTGTTCATTAATATTTTAGTCGACAGGCTCCCTCTAGGATGATGGCAAATTTCTGCCATTTTCTCAAAGTTTAAGAAGCATGAAATGTTCAATGGGTGAAAGGCTATTCTTGTTTTTGTGAAATTTAAATGTAAAGTAAATAGTAATGTTATTCTTCTTATTTTATGAGATGCAATCTACTTAATGATTGCCAGTTTTTTGTCATGTATGAGATCAGTTTCTTTACTGGCTGAGGAAGGCGGAGGGAGCCTTCACTCACTAAGCTTCATGCTGATGTAGGGGGTCAGGAAATATGCCAGAAGGGAGAGGAGAAGGCCGAGCGCAGCCCCCAGTAATCCACTAATATAGACCCCAAATAGAGGAAATAAAAACACGACAAGGATCATGAGCTTGGCAATTTCTTTGTGCCCCTCATAAAAGGCCAGGCGGTTGGCGCTCTTGAGTGAGTTGCCTAGCGATATATTTGAAGGAACTGCCATGGGAGGTAGAGGCCTGAAAGGGAGGTTCAGCGAGTCATGATAGAAGGATCCGCTTTGATGAGCAATGCCTCGCTGGCTCACCTTGTCTGGCGGAGGCTACATTTCCTCCCCACCCTCAAGGCAGGCGGTGCATTCATCCATTTTTGGGTCGCCATGTTTGCTGCAATAATGACGGGAGCAGGTGCAGCAGGTCATAAAGGTCATTCGTACCCACCCGTCTTCTCCACACACATAACAATTTTTTTCGCGTTTCGCTTTGGGCATTGCTTCTCCTCTCTCGTGATTTCATGTACGGTGGTTACACTCTGAAGGCAAGTCCAGAACCGAAGAGCCTCCTCGGGGAGTTTCTGATCAGG
>JAOUQB010000456.1 GCA_029879555.1 Nitrospirota bacterium
GCGCTCGACAGATGGACCATCCTCTATGTTGGTCACAGCATGGGCGGAGCCGTTGGGGTTCTCCGAGCGAGTCAAGACTCACGCATTCGCGGACTCATTTCACTCGCCGGCATGGTGCATACGGACGCCTTCGCGCAGCGCGAATTCCGAGACGTGACCCCTGATCAGGGCTTCATGTGGGACGAGCCAACCAGTCCGCTCTCACAGGCGTTCATCGACGACACGGCTGCCATCGGCACCGTCGTTACCCACGCTCCGTCGATCCAGGTCCCCTGGCTGCTCGTCCACGGAACGGCGGATGATGTGGTCCCCATCCAGGACTCACTCGATATTTTCGAACGGGCCAATGAACCCAAGCAACTCAAACCCATCAACGGGGCAGACCACATGTTTTCCGAGCACACACCGGACATGATCAAGATCGTCGTCGAATGGGTTCGTGGACAATTCATCCACGCCTAGATCAGTCGCCCTTTGCATAAAGGCGCAGAAGCTAATCAAGAATAGTCTTGGAACCTTCAGGGTCTGAGGTAGGATTGAGCATCATGGAGTCCAGACTGGCCCTCACACTTGCACACAAGACTTTTCCCACTTTCCTGTATTGTCAGAATCGCTCACTTTTCTCTCTGGGTTCTTTTGGAGAATGTTCTGAAAAAAAGATGGATGCCCGATTGACAATGCTGGGCATGTCGGAGGGAAGGTGGAGGGTACGGATTGGGTCTGGAGATCTGGCTTGCTATCACACCACGCGGCTTTCGCTGCGACGAAATCTCTAACCCCCTCACCCGTTTCTATTGGCGGCCATCCTGCTGGAGGAGGTGGCTCGCTTTTTTGGGGGTTTTTTCCGGTCACTATTCCGGTCACTACTGATCGCCGAAATTTTTCTTTCTACCCACTCACGTAATTCCTGCCAGAGGGGTGGTTCTTCGCTGTGTTGGTGGGTGACCTTTTGGGCCAGCGTGAGGATTTCTTGATACGACCGCACGTGCAAGGATACGTGCTCCTGCCGCACGGTTTCGGTGAATAGCGTCCAGGCCTTGGATTTGACCTTTTGGGCCATGGATAGATCGGAATGATCGGCATAGACCATGACTACGGCGGGTTGCTTGTTTTTCTGTCGCCCCACTTTATAGGCCACGACCAGTTTGCGCATCCATTGATAGCTTGATCCTGCGAAGGGGCAGGGCTGATACTCGGCTTCGGCCTCGAGATGAAAGGCCTTCGGAATGATGTCCCAATATTGAATGCCTTTGTCGCTTAAGACGCAACGACCGGTCAGGTCCTGCTCCTGCGTGCCGTTTTCTTCATAGTTGCCATCGCACGATTCAGCACCCTTTCGTTTCATTGTTTGTGGACAGGCTCCTCCATCCGGCTCAGCAAGCGTACATTCAAAGACCATGATTGACTGGGGACTTTCGGCATACACATCCACTTGAGTCGGTGAAGGTTCATTGAGCAATGATGAGCGCGCCGCCCATTCCAGGGTGATGTCCCAAGGCCCGCCAGTGGGAAGCCCCAGAGTCTGTGCGAGCGCATCCATAATCGCATCTTGGTTTGCCGAGGTTTTGATGGTGCCAAAGATATCGATAGCCATCGCCTGAGACGAATGCGCCAGATGGGCCTTCGTCTGCCAGGCAAATTTTTCCCATGGCTCGCAGGCTTGATGCGCTGCGGGGAAGATATTGCGTTCGAGACGTGTTCTGGTGGCTTGGTCCATGGGTATTGGATTGTTCTCTAGGTACCGAGATTGGGAGTTTGTCGCTTGTTAGTGTCTGTATCGGTACATGAAGAGAGAATCTAAAAGTAGCCGTGAGTTGGGATTGCGGGGATTTGTCTCAAGATGACGGGCTTGGATGAAGATGGATGCCCGATGACTACCGTCGGGCATGACGGATAGGTGCCAGAGACTGCTGGTTACTCCTAGTGGAAATGGCTGAGAAGAGGAAAATAGGAATGTGGGATAAAGAACAGTGGGAAGCTGGTGAAACCGCGATGAGACACCACGCCTAGAGGAGATCTCGAAATTGTTCAGGGGATATCTCTGCAGCATCCAGGATTTGCTTCAGAGTGCCAGACTTGATGACGTGCTGGCGAGGAATGATGACGATGTGTTTATCATCGGTCATGGAAATATGCTTGCCTTCTCGGAGAATGTAAAACCCCGTCCGCTTGAGGGCTCTCACCACACGTTCATGAGAGACCTGTGGAAGCTTGGTCATACCGTGACTTCAACAGTCCGCAGTTTCTTTAATCGCTTGAGATCTTCAACGCTTTCGAGGTAGGTCTTGATGGCATCTTTGATATTGTCCAGCGCTTCTTCTTCAGTTTCTCCTTGGGATACGCACCCTTTTAACGTGGGGCAAAAGACCACGTACCCGCCATCCTCAGAGTCTTGTTCAATGACGATCGGATATTCCATATACACCTCCAAATTGATATGACGCCTGGCAAGACTGGATTATAGCAGAAGCCTCTGAATATCGCAGGGCATACAAGGTTGAGGAAGTCGGCCAAAGAATTTGGCACCCGCTCATGTTTCTCGCTATCCCCACTGGCCAAGCCCGCTCTAATATGGCTGATTGTTCAGACTGGGTTACTTGTCGCTGGGAGTTCTTGCGGAAAGGCTTTGGAAAATGTCCGGTTAACTATGTCGGGCATGACAGAGAGGAGGAAGATGGTGACGACGGATAAATAGCTGCTGAGGAAACGCTCAAAGAATTATTTTATCGGGATCCAATTAATCGTAATTTTTCTTCTCGTGTCATGGCTTTGATCTCCGCTTCCCTTTTGAGTGCCTGGCCTCTTGTCTCATGATATTCGGTGAACACCACGG
>JAOUQB010000457.1 GCA_029879555.1 Nitrospirota bacterium
CCATGGTTGATGGATTTGGGCTGATTGCCTTTGCCTCTCTCACGCCGATGATTTTTGTGATGGCCTACGGCATGATGGGATAACGGCATGGCACAAAACCTTTTGGATACGATTTGGGCGACTATGATGGATGTTCTGCCCATTGCCTTGGTGATTATTGGATTTCAGAGCCTGGTCATCCGTCGACCGATTCCCAATATCGAGCGAGTGGGGTTTGGTTTTGTCTATGTCCTAGTCGGCCTCGCATTTTTTTTGCTGGGGTTAGAGATGGCGCTGTTTCCTATAGGGAAACTCATGGCTCAGCAATTGACGGCGCCGGAATTTATCATGGGAGTAGAACATGTGAGTGGTGCTAGCAACAGCCCCGATTGGAATCAATATATTTGGGTGTATGTCTTTGCCTTGGCCATTGGATTTTCTACCACGATTGCTGAACCGTCTTTATTAGCGGTTGCTTTGAAAGCGCATCAAGTCTCAGGTGGTGTGATTGGGGTCTGGGGGTTGCGAATCGCTGTGGCGATTGGTGTAGCGCTCGGAATCGCCCTGGGGGCCTATCGCATTATTACTGGGACCCCGTTACATTGGTACATTATTGCTGGATACGTGATCGTCCTCTTTCAGACACTCTTTGCTCCGCGAATGATTATTCCTTTGGCCTATGATTCTGGTGGGGTGACGACCTCAACGGTGACCGTTCCCCTGGTCGCCGCCTTGGGGTTGGGCCTTGCGAGTCATATCCCAGGGCGCAATCCGGTGTTTGACGGATTTGGCTTGATTGCTTTTGCCAGCTTGTTCCCCATTATTACCGTCATGGCCTATGCGCAAATTTCTGATTGGTGGGCCAAATATCACTGAACCTTTTTTGAGAGGCCTCTTATGCATTTCAAATTGATCTGTGCCTTTGTTCAAGACGATAAAACGGTTGCGGTGATGAATGCGGCGCGGGAAAAAGGAGCAACCGGCGCAACGGTGATTACCAGTGCCCATGGCGAAGGGTTAGAGGTCAAAAAAACATTTTTTGGCCTCAGTTTAGAAACTCAACGCGATGTCATACTTTTCTTGGTTGAGGAACATTTGGCACGAGAAATTCTTGAATCGATTGCGGCAGTAGGCGAATTTGATCTGAAGCCAGGTACCGGGATTGCGTTTCAGGTTGATGTCGAAGATGCAGTGGGCGTCGTTCATCAAATGGCCAAACTCAGAGATGTGGTGGAGGAAGAGCTATGAAACACGGTGAAATGGTCCGCGTCAAAGACGTGATGAAAACCCAATTTGATCTCATCCACGGAATTGAAACCGTGGCCGACGCTTTGCGCAAGGCCACGCATTTAGAGACGGAATGTTTGCTGGTTGATCGGCGGAATGAGGACGACGAATATGGGATTGTGCTGCTGGCGGATATTGCCAAAAAGGTGTTAGGGGCTGATAAAGCAGCAGACCGGGTTAATGTTTATGAAATTATGAGTAAGCCGGTGATTGCTGTGGATCCAGATATGGACATTCGGTATTGCGCCCGTCTGTTTGAACGGTTTGGGTTAACCTTAGCGCCGGTTAGTCAGAATCGCATGGTCGTGGGAGTGGTGAGTTATCGGGATATCGTCTTGCGTGGGCTACGTGACCGATTATAAGGGAAATTTGGAGAGGGTACGTTAGTCCATGGAAATATGAAGAATGGGTAGGGAGAGGGGTCATAGAGGTGGATATCACGATTCTAAGGAGATGGAAATGAACTGTCAGAGGGTACCATGTCGATGGTTGCGAACGTGTTGGTTTTTTGTGGCCAGTTGTGTGTTTCTGCTGACAGGGCCAGGAATCGCTTTTGGAAATACTGAGTTGCCGAAAGAGACGGTTTTACCCTTGGAGTTGGCGTTGAAGGCGGCGAATGGAGCCTTAGGCAAATGTGAGGAAGGCGGATACCGGGTGAGTGTGGCGGTAGTCGACCGTGGTGGAAACCTTAAAGTACTTCTTCGTGGAGATGGGGCTGGCCCACATACTCAGGATAGTAGTGCTCGGAAAGCCTACACGGCATCCAGTATCCGCCGTTCGACGCAGGAGCTTGCCGAATTGATGGCCAAAGTTCCCACTCTTCATGCGTTAGGAACCATGAATGAACGGATTCTTATTTTGGGGGGAGGACTTCCTCTGGTTCTTGGGAATGAGGTGCTGGGAGGAATTGGAGTAGGCGGTGCTCCGGGAACTCAATTCGATGAAGCTTGTGCTCTTGCAGGCTTGACGAGTATTGGGGCCAAACCGTCCATACAATAAGCTATTGAGTTGTGTCCGTCATCGATGGCCTCGAAGAACAGACATTTCGGTCAAATGAGCAGAGAAGCATTCAAATTTGAGGAAGCAAACTGTAAAAGCCGGCAACGATTGGTGGCTGAAAGACATTTTCCTGTAGGGAATTTTTGGGACTAAAGCCTCCATTGAACTGGCCGATAAGTGCAGGTGCCGCAATAGGCTGAGTGAATCTTCCAATCAACGAAGGAGATGACGAAGCTCACAGTACGTTGAAATAACATAACAAAAGTGGTGGCCTCTTTCCGACAAAGGCAAACCCATTGCGAAGTGGGGACGCAAAGCCACGGGTCAGAATATTCTGATAGCCGGGTTACCGAAGAAAGAGAAACGATGATGGATCGGGATTGGGGCCCCTTAGTTGAAGGAGGTATCCCATGTTCCGCGATCCCACGTGTTCGACCTTTCGAAAGATCCTTGTCGCCTCAGTTTTTGGCGTTGGGGTGTGCCTGATTCCCCAAGGCGCCCAGTCTGCACCTAGTAATTCCGCAACACTTCAATGGGCGGCAAATCAAGAATCCGACCTTGCCGGGT
>JAOUQB010000458.1 GCA_029879555.1 Nitrospirota bacterium
GGCCTCGCCCTGCCAAGCGAAGAAAAAACCCAAAAAAAACGACTCAATCATCAAGCCAGACTCTTGGCAAGAGGACTCCTGTCGGTTCCGGAGGCCAAGGGATTAAAAATGACCCGGTTATTAAGGGAGGGGAAACCGTTTATCGAAATTGCACGGACGGTGCGCGAAGAAAAAATCGATCTAGTCGTCATGGGCAGTTATGGCGGGCAAACCGGAGATATTAGCCACATGTTCTTTGGCAGCACCGCAGAAAAGATCGTGCGGACGGTGCCCTGCCCGGTACTCACCGTTCCCTCTTCATTCAAAAATCTGACCAGACGCGTTGATATCAAGATCTCCCCACCTACAAAGAAAGCTAAGACAAGAAAAAGGCCACACGTCTCCTAACAAAGAATTTCCTCTCGGCCAAATAGTGTGTTCTCAACAAACGTGTATCCCATGGACGTCGTCCCCCAAATTCTCATCACTCTTGGGGCTCTCTTTCTTGTTGGGCTCCTCACCGATCTCTTAGGAAGACGAACCCCCTTACCACGAGTCACGTTATTACTGCTGGCCGGATTCTTCATTGGTCCCTGGGGACTCAATCTTCTCCCGGATTTCCAGAAAGAATGGTTTCCCGTTGTGACGGATATTGCCTTATCCATGGTCGGCTTTTTGTTAGGGCATCACATGACAAGGGCCTCTCTCCAACAACGAGGGAAGACGGTCCTTTGGATTTCAATTGGTGAAGTCCTTGCGGCCGCTGTTGCGGTGTTCTTTGGTCTCTACATCATGGGAGTCCGTCCAGAAATTGCGCTACTTCTCGCGGGTATTGCCCCTGCCAGTGCCCCAGCCGCAACAATTGATGTCATTCGGGAAATGCGGGCAGACGGTGAATTTTCTCGAACATTGGAAAATGTGGTGGCCATTGATGATGCCTGGGGATTGATCATCTTTAGTTTTCTCTTGGCCGTCGTCCAGTCTCTGTACGGCAATGGCGACGGGTGGAACATGCTTCTGGTCGCTGCGTGGGAAATCGGAGGGGCCGTGCTCCTCGGCCTCCTTCTGGGTATTCCTATGGCTTATTTAACGGGACGCCTCCAACCAGGGGAACCAACCCTAGCGGAAGCGTTGGGCATCGTCCTGTTGTGTGGAGGATTGGCCATCTGGCTCAACCTGTCATTTATTTTGGCCGGGATGGTCTTAGGGGCCACCGTGGCCAATTTGGCTACTCATCATCGGCGAC
This sequence comes from Nitrospirota bacterium, assembly GCA_029879555.1. Classification (GTDB taxonomy): domain Bacteria; phylum Nitrospirota; class Nitrospiria; order Nitrospirales; family UBA8639; genus Nitrospira_E. The sequence goes on from JAOUQB010000458.1 coordinate 1,226, forward strand.
CATTTACGGCCATTGAAGGCATCGAATGGCCATTCATGATTCTCTTTTTCATTTTGGCCGGAGCCTCGCTTGAGATGGACTCCTTGTGGGAAACCAGTCTCCTCGGCATCGCCTATATCCTGTTACGCATGATCGGCCTGGTTCTCGGCGCATGGGCTGGAGGAGTCATGAGTGAGGCTGACCCGGCATGGCGGCGCTGGATGGGCCTGGCACTCTGGCCTCAGGCTGGTGTGGCGCTTGGAATGGCTCTGCTGGCCAGCCATCATCTTCCGGAGTTCAAAGAAGTCATCATGCCAGTCGTGATTGGGTCCACGATCATTTTTGAATTAATCGGCCCGGTCATGACCAGAAAAGCCCTCATCAAGGCAGGGGAAGGTCAGACAAGCCATGAAGTTGAGGCTTAAAAATCAGCCATGAATGCTCAGATGAACCAGGGCACCAGTCACTCGAAGCTCGGCGCGGTCGTCTCGGTGCGCGGCAGTGTGGTGGATGTCCGTTTCGAGGGCCATTTGCCACCTATTTTTTCATTGTTGCGTACAGGACAACACAAAGACATCGCCATCGAGGTGTTGTCCCAACTCGACACACATCGCGTGCGGGGCATTGCGCTGACACCTACGCAAGGCCTAGCGCGCGGCATGGTGGTGGAAGACACCGGCGGACCATTGATGGCACCGGTCGGCAAGGGGATTCGCTCCCGTATGTTCGACGTGTTCGGAAACACCATCGACCGCGAGCCGGCCCCATCAGATATCCAATACCGCACCGTCCATCGAGCCCCGCCGGCGTTAGGCCGACGCTCCACTAAATCTGAGATTTTCGAGACCGGCATCAAGGTGATTGATGTGCTGATGCCCCTGGAACGCGGAGGCAAAGCCGGTTTGTTTGGCGGAGCGGGCGTGGGCAAGACCGTCTTGCTCACCGAGATGATTCACAACATGATCGGACACCACCAGGGCGTCAGTATTTTCTGCGGGATTGGTGAACGCTGCCGTGAAGGAGAAGAACTGTACCGCGAAATGAAGGAAGCCGGCGTGCTGCCGAACATGGTGATGGTGTTCGGGCAGATGAACGAACCACCGGGGAGCCGGTTTCGTGTGGGCCACGCGGCACTCACCATGGCGGAGTATTTCCGGGACGACGAACATCGTGACGTGCTGCTGCTCATCGACAACATTTTCCGTTTCATCCAGGCCGGTTCCGAAGTATCAGGGTTGATGGGACAGATGCCATCGCGTCTGGGCTATCAACCAACAATGGGCACCGAATTATCCCAGTTGGAGGAACGCATCGCCAATACCGATACCGGGGCCATTACGTCGATTCAAGCGGTGTATGTGCCGGCGGATGATTTCACCGATCCGGCGGCGGTGCACACCTTCTCGCATCTGTCCGCCTCCATCGTGCTTTCTCGAAAACGGGCGAGTGAGGGCCTGTACCCGGCCATCGACCCCTTGCAGTCCAGTTCAAAAATGGCCACGCCAGGCACGATCGGCGAACGGCATTACCGCATCGCGCAGGACGTCCGGCGGACATTGGCGCAATATGCAGAACTCAAGGATATCATCGCCATGCTTGGCTTGGAGCAATTGTCACC
>JAOUQB010000459.1 GCA_029879555.1 Nitrospirota bacterium
AAGTTAAAATACTATATTAGGCAATGAGCTGGATTCTGGAGGACTCGACCATTTTTCCGGCATATCCGCAGGTCGGTAACCAGGGCCCATCTGAAACCCCATCAAGATGGATTCCCGAAAACAAATATCGGGAATGACTCAAGAAGAGTGATTGATGCCAGATTGAACTTGGGGAGAAAGATAGGGCCGAATGGATTCCCGATTAAATATGTCGGGAATGACTTGGAGCCAATGATACATGCTCCTTTTATAAATGCGATGCCCAACTGATCATCCCCTAAGCTATGAGGGAACGACACATTTCCAAAATTTGGGAGGGAAATAACTTGTTCAGTTTAGGTAGTGGTTGGTCCGGCGCAATAATCGCGGCTTTCTTGGACGTAGGTGCGGAAGGGATCGGCCATGACGAAAACCGGACTGCCTTGGAGTTGCAGAACTGACCAATTGATGACATAGGGTGGGCGGCGCGGGTCTTGATGCTTGGCGGTTTGTTCAAGAAAGTCTGCCCAGCCTTCTTTGATGACATGCCCAATGATTTCAGAGCGCCCAAAGGCCCGAGTGTTTCGTGGTGGGTTCACTTTCGATAGATTGATGAGGTCATTTGTGGTGAAGCGTGGGGCATCGCCTTCTTCCGTCATGCCATGGTAGAGGCCAGCCTGCGGATCCACGTTGTGATATTCCAAATCCAGACTTTTGAGCCAGGGGTCGTCCCATTCTAATTTCTCCGCTTCTCGAAAATTCTCTAACAACCAGAGCTTCGAGGCCCAATCCACCCGCCCGACGACGGCTTGATAGCCTTTTCGTAAATCCTGAAGTACCGATTCCCAATGCGTCAGGACCCAGTCGGTTTCTTCATCTTGCCCGGCATAGTGTTTGTTCGCAGCTTCCAAAAACTGTTCTTGAATATCCAGTGCGGAGAGGTGTTGGCCTGTTGACAGCGTGACCATCCATTTTTGCTGAGGGTCACGGGAGATGGCTCGCAGCGTCTGGACTGGATCATCAAAATCTAATCCTTGCGGGGCATAGCCGTCTTCGATGAGCTGCAGCACCAAGCCGGTGGTACCCATTTTTAACAGGGTGGCTTCTTCGGCCATATTGGAATCACCCATGAGCAAATGTAACCGGCGGAATCGCTCGGGATCGGCCAACGGTTCGTCTCGAGTATTCACGATGGCTCGGTTGTGTTGCACCCATTCAAAAAAATCGTTGACGATGTAATCCGGACGTTGCGAAATTTGATAGATCACAGCTTCTTCGGCGGATTTCCGTGACCGGCCCCCTGTCCGGCCTTCAATGTCGTCCAAGCCCACCCATCCCTCTGCGGAACGTGCCATCCCAATTCTGCCGGCTCCAGTAAACACCTGACGCGTCACGAGAAACGGCATGAGCAGCCCCAACCCTTGATAGGTGAACGGAAACTCGCGCGTGACCAGATAGTTTTCATGGCACCCAAATGTGGCATCCGTGACATGATCAATATTATTTTTCATAATCGACACCAGCTCAGTCAGCCCGAGGTCTCCCAGGCAATCCTGCAACAACCAATCGCCAGCCCGGTCCACCGCCAGGAGATCCCACAACGAATGGCATTCGGGAGAGGCATATTCCAAATGCCCCATGTCGACATACATCCGCCCTGCGTTGAGCAGAAATCCTCCATTGCCCGGTGGTTCATCATGCCCCCGATGATGCCAATCAATCACGCCGAGTTTTTTCTGACCAAACAAATGCTGGATGATACGGCGGGCGATCCACGCAGGTGATACTTCGGTTTGCTCGGTCTTGATGAGCAGTCCATATTCTGTTTCAATTCCGAAGATTCGATTTTTCATGGTGATGAATGGCTCTAGAGTAAGCTTGAAAACATCTTGTGAGTCTTTACCCTCACCCCAACCCTCTCCCTGGTATGGAGAGGGAGCTTAGAAATATTTGATTGGTAAACTATGATTCTTGAGGAGATTCGAAATAATGTGGGATCAAGGGCTGAAGTTCAGCCTGGCTCAGCGTACGATAGGTTTCCATTTTCCCGCTCTCTCGATCCAGCAGCACACATTCCAGGGTTTCCTTGGAGAGCGTTTCCCGAATTCGAGAGGCAATCGCTTCATCATCAGGAATGGTGGACAGGGAGGTTGTTGGGGAAGAGGCCTCCCCTTTCTCTTCTTCCACATCAGAGGAAGGCGTATCGGTTTGAAGCAGGCTGGAAATTCCCCATAAACGCAGACTCACTTCAAGTGCAGCCTGTAACGACGACGGTGGCGTGTGCCTTTTCCATTCCTGTGCAAGCGTCTCCCGTATGGACGAAGAGGCGACCAGAACACCAAACTCCCGCTGTTCTTCAAACATGCCATCATAGTTAATGCTAAAAAGATGATCACGATCCTGCGTCGGCCCCACTTCTGCTAACAAGATCTTGGTAATGTAGGGGGCTTTAAAAATTTCCTCAAAGGCCTCCTTGATGACCGGCGCTAACCCATTTTTCATCAAGCGAGAGGCGGTCACATCGGAAGGGGACCGTTGAAATCCTTCCACGTGAGCCATGTCTAATAAGGTATAGCGTAATTTTTCCAAATCTGCGGGATGGCCCATGCCCCCTAACGCAATACGATCATACACTTCATAGATTTTGTCCGTCCCTCGATTGAAGGTCAGCAACAGAATACCTTGCGTAAAGGACAGGCCAATTAAGGGATTGCCCTGAGTGAATTGATCGTCAAGATAGGTCCGGCGATTCGCAACCGCTTCAATCCAGCGGTAAGGTTCTTCATACATTAGCTGAGTACCTTTTCTGAAAAGAGCGTTGTCAAGCGGTCGG
>JAOUQB010000460.1 GCA_029879555.1 Nitrospirota bacterium
TAATGGAACTCATAATCGTGCTCGGTATCATGAGCATCACGGTTATGCTGACGAACACGTGGTTATCAACCCAGTTGCCCCATTGGCGATTAAACGGCGCAGTGCGGCAGGTCATGTCCGATCTGGTCGCGGCCAAAATGAATGCGGTGGTCGAACGAAATCGGCAGCGGATTTTTTTCCAAGATAACCGGCATTACCTCATACTCGATGATAAGAACAATAATGGACAAATCGACGCCGGTGAACATCAAGATGTCCGAGATATCCAAGCGGACTATCAAGATGTCACACTGACGGCCTCCAACAACCCATCGTTTCTCCCTCGGGGAACCGCTTCCAATCTGGCCTCCATCATCCTGACCAATTCCTCAGGCTCCAAAAAAATTACCATCAGTATCACCGGCCGAGTGAAGGTGCAATCCTAGATGCAATCGGAAGCGAAGCAAGGGTGGTTGTTATCACCCTCCCTAAAGAGTCAGCATGGGTTGTCCTTGCTGGAAGTGATGATCGCGATGGCGGTGGTTTTTCTCGCCTTGCTGGGATTTGCAGGATATTCAGTGGTCGCGCATACGGGCATGAGCGCCAGTGAAAAAATGACACGGGCGGTCACCTTAGCGCAGGAAAAGATGGAAGATCTTCGGCGGGAAGGGATCCCCCCTGGATTAACCAGTCCCTTGAATACTATCGAATCGTATGGGTCAATTCTTGGCGCTCCTCATCATCAACGTCTGCTTACCATCACTCCCCATAATCCCATGTCAGGGTTGCATACGATCATCGTTCATGTGGAATGGGATCAGGGGGTTCATGCCACATCGCTCAAGACCTACCTTGTGGCAGAGGAGTAAGGAAGCATGCTGTCAATTTCCCACAAAACACCCAATGGCTTTTCGCTCATTGAAATGGTCGTGGCTCTTGGTCTGAGTCTGGTGACGGTGAGTGCGGTGTATACCTTGTATGTCAGTGAACTTCGCGCTCAATTGGTTCGAGAGGACAAGTTAGATATGCAACAGCAGGCCCGGGCGGTGATGGATGTGGTCAGTCGTGAAATATTGATGGCAGGGTACGACCCACGGGGAGTCAATGACGATGCGGATATCACTAATGATTTTCTGGGGATTACCTATGATCCCGGTCGCTTGGTGATCAAGGCAGATTTAAATGGCAATGGTTTGATCACCGACGCCAATGAATCGATTGTCTTCGTATTTGATGGTGGAACGCATACCCTGCGGCGCAATACGGGAGGCGGTAACCAACCGTTTGGAGAAAACATCGAATCATTCTTGGTGGAGTATTTCGAGCAAGGAGGAAATCCAACGGTCGACTCAGCTAGCATCCAGCAAGTCAAGATCACCGTGACCGCCCGTACACAAAAGCCCGATATCAAATACGTGCTGAACGGAGGGTATCGAACCGTGACCCTGCAGTCCCGTCTCACCCCAAGGAACCTCTAAGCATGAATGTATGGGGAACGTGGAAACGACAGAAGTCTTTGATGGGCAATGGAACAGGTAGTGCCCTCATTGCCGCACTCTTATTGGTCGCCGTGTCTGGCGTCATGGGAGCCACCATTTTATTTGCGACTTCAACAGAATTGCAGATCAGCGGAAACTACCGAAGAGCGATCCAGACCTTTTATGCCGCAGAAGCTGGGCTAGCTGAAACTCAACAACGAATAGGTGGATCACCAGTGTCCAATCCCGTATTTCTCGGGGATAGCGCCTTACCTCATCACCCACATTGGTCAGCCTACGTCTTTTCCCATGTGGGGTGGAGCCCTGCAGACGATCATACTTACAATGCCGCACTGACCAACTACGTTCCGCTCTCAGAAAATGCCACGAATACCCTTGCCTTGCCAAACAGTGTGCAAAGTGAAATGCCGTATTGGGCCAAAGTACATCACAAAACAGAGCATGACGCGGAACAGGCTGGACATCGCCTGGCGACACCACATTATCTGGATGGAGATGGGGTGACCACGTTGCATTCGACGAGCAATCGTGGGCAACTCATCCATTTTGGGTATCCAGGGCCAACGTCGGTGAAGCCAGAACAATTTACGACCACTCTTTCGACCATGTATCCACCGGTTGAAATCATCACGAGCTACGGGCAGGTCGAAGGAGCGGATGCGATTCTACAGGCGGATGTGAAGCATCCTGCAGGTCCCCCAATGTGGGCACCAATGTATGCAGGAAATGAAGTGGTGCTTTCAGGCAGCATGATCACCATTCAAGGTATGGATGTTTGTGGGTTGCTGCCAACTGGTCGTCCGCCGATCTCACTCGCTCCATCGGCATCCCTAGTAGGAACAGCGGCGCTGATGGGTAATCCTGCCACCCCTCAAGGCAGTCTTATTTCTTTAGATTTAGATCAACAAATCAAGGACATGAAGCCAGGTGCGATTCCTGTGCTCAACGATTTGATGAGCGTGACGTTGGGGTCGCCCACTTCTCCTGGTCTGTATTACGCCGAACCCATCAGTGGAACCATGAACGTCTCTCAGGTCACCGGATTTGGCATCCTGCTCATCAAGGGCAACGCTCAAATCGCTGCCCCCTTTCAATGGGAAGGACTTATCGTGGTGTCCGGGCAAATCACATTTTCTGGAGGGCTGGGATCTTCTGTCCTCAACGGCGCCCTCTATGCTGATCGAATCCAAGTGCTCCATGACGATGTCAGAATCACACTTGATACCTGCCCCATTGCTGCATCCCTTCGCACCCTTCCGGTCCAAGTCCTGAACTGGCGACAATTGCTCTAAATTTCCCTCCCCAAAATTCTCTAGATATTTTTTCTCAAT
>JAOUQB010000461.1 GCA_029879555.1 Nitrospirota bacterium
AGTGCTGTAAAATTTCCTGCACGTTCTTCACGGCCTCAGGAGTGATCTGCCCGGGATTGGCCTGAGGAACCAGATCAGGATCCGCATAACGCACTTCGTCGTTCAACTCTTCTCCCATGGATTCGGAAAAGTCGAGCAAAATGTCCCGATGAGAGGGCGCCCGAAATCCCACAGAGCAGGTCATGCAATCCTCTCCGACAGCAATACCCCGATGCCCGACACGCGGCGGGACATAAAGCAGATCGCCAGCCTCAAGTATCCAACTCTGTTCCGGCTCCCAGTCCGTTAAGATTTTCACTGGGGTATCAGGACGACGCGGAGACGACTCATCATAAATCCCCCCCACTTCCCATTGCCGACGACCACTCACCTGCACCAAAAACACATCGTAGTTGTCATAATGCGGCCCCACGCCACCCTGATCGCCGGAATAACTGACCATGAGATCATCAACCCGCCAACTGGGAATAAAATAAAATTGCGCGAGAAAGTCCGCGGCGGCAGGCACCCAATGATCCACGGCCTGGACTAACAAGGTCCAATGCGTGGCGGGCAATTCGGAAAAGATCGCATCGACAAATGGCCCATGAGTCAGCTCCCAGTGATCGGCCGCAGCATCGTGAATAATCAGTCTCGATTCAACCTCCTCTTCACAAGCCAACCCCGCCAGCTCATCAGCCGCAATTGGGGGCTTCACTTGTGGCAAGGCCTGTCGAATCAACAACGGCTTCTTCTGCCAATACTCCACCAAAAACGCTTCAAGCGGGATATCGCCCAGTGGTAATTTTTTCATTAGCGATTTATTTCTATGTTTTATTTCCTCCCCTTTGTAAGGGGAGGATTAAGGTGGGGTAGAGAGCGAGACAAATGGCGATAAATTGCAAGATGGAAACCTCATGTTTAATTCCCATGACCCTACCTCCCCTTTCCCCTCTTTACAAAAGAGGGGAATGAGCGCAAAAAGCATGAATTCGAAAGTTTCCACACGAACATCTGAATAGTTATGAGACTTCCTTCACCATCTCAACATGAGGAATCCCATCCTCTAAATACACATCCGAGACTCGACTAAACCCATATTGCACATAGAACCCTTGTAAATAATCTTGTGCAGAAATACGAATAGGCCTTGCGGGCCAAGAGCCAGAAATTTCCCGCAGGGCTGCTTGTACCAATTGATGTCCAATCCCCTGCTTGCGCGAATCAGCTCTCACCACAAATCGCCCAAGATTCACCTCAGGATAGCGAAGGCCTGGAGGTAGAAGCCGCGAATAGGCAATCAACTCTCCAGCCTCATTTCTCCCCAAAAGATGCCGGACCTCAGCATGCCGATCATACTCATCCAATTCCCGATAGGCACACTGTTGCTCCACTACAAACACATCCACTCGTAACTGAAAGACTTCAAGCAATTGCTCAGCTGTCAATTGATGAATTGATTTCGTTCCCCATTGGAGGTTATGCATTATTTTTGAAGATAAATAAAAAGGTCTTCACCTAGAAAAAGACTTTCGACCCATAAAATAAAGAATTGCATGGAGATTTACTTAACTTCGTGCACTACTTCACTTGGCTTTCTCGATATCAAGTACTCCTCGAACGGCGCCTAATAAAGCTCTTGATCGTACATATGGAGAAATAATCTTTTGGGACCATTTCAAAACTCCCTCGAAATCGCCTTTAAATGCCTGAGCATAAGCAATTTGCCGTAAAAGATCCGCAAGGGGCTGCTCTTTTTCTATTGTAGAGATGACTTCCAAAGCCCGATCCACTTTTCCTCTTTTTACATAGGCAAGAGAAATATCTTTTAAGGCGTTAGCCCTCCAGGACTTATTAATTCTAGACACCGTTCGCATCGCTCCTGCCAAATCTCCGTTTTGCACTTGAATGTGGGAGATTCGCTCTACCCTTCTGATTTGTTCCAAAAGCGCATCTCTGCTCTTCCCAGCAACTTCAGGCCAAGTCTTTAGTGCTCCTTCAATATCCCCTGCTTCGGCTTGCCCAACTGCAATGGCTTCAAATGGTGAATACTCTTCAAATTCAGCTTCCATAGAAGCAGCAATCTTCAGCGCCTGATCCACCTTTCCTGCCCTCGCCAAATCCTGTAATACGGAAATATAGGGATTCGTGAATTTAAATTTTTCCCGAATAGTTGCCGCAGCCTGCAATGCCCCTTTCGCATCTCCAGCTTTAACCTGCTCATCCACAATATCTCGTAAAACCAAATGTCGATGAAACTCAGCCTCATTTAATGACGCCGTTTGCAGGGCCCCAGTTATATCACCAGATTTAGCTTGAGCTCCGGCTATTCGCCAAAGAAAATCGGACTTCGCAATTGTATTTTGAGTTGCCAATGCTCCGACAAGGGCATGCTGAAGACTAAGAAGACTTGCTGTTCGGTTTCCGGCCTCTATCTGTGTAAGGGCAATCTCTTTCCAAGCGATAGCACTTGCATATCCAGCTGGTATCTGTTTGGTAACCTCAATGGCACTGTCCAAATTGTTGTTGGTTAACAGAGCTAGCGCCACATTCATCAAACCAAGTTGTCGAGGAATATACGAGGAAATTCTGCGAATCTCCACCAGGACTTCTTTCAAATGTCCACTATTCACTTGTTCAAAGACAATACCTCTAAGAGCATTAGGATTCCCCTCGCCCGCCTGAAGAGCCGTCCGAATGCCAGTACGAAGATTGCCTCTTTTTACTTGCAGTTTCCCAATGGCTTGCAAGGCCTCCTCTTTCGCCCCCGTCCCTTTCCTGATTTCTTGTAATATGAGAAGACTTCCAGCCACATCT
>JAOUQB010000462.1 GCA_029879555.1 Nitrospirota bacterium
GATCTCGGTGGTGGGACTTTTGATATCTCTATTCTGAAATTGAAGGATGGCATTTTTGAAGTACTCGCGACCAATGGGGATACCCATTTAGGTGGTGATGATTTTGATCAGCGTCTTATTGATGTGGTGGTGCAAGAGATTACCGACACGCAGGGCATAAACGTCCAGGAGCAGCCTGATCTGGTTCAAGTGATTCGCATGGAGGCCGAACGAGCGAAGGTGAGGTTGTCCGAGGACACAGAAACGACCTTGGTGGTAGAGCTTCCAAATGGCAAATATGAAAAAACGTTAACCCGTGAAGCGGTGGAATCCTTGGTCATGGATCTCGTCGAACGGACGTTGGCTCCTTGCCGTTCCGCACTCAAGGATGCTGGTCTCCAGGCCCATCAGATTGATGAAGTGGTCTTGGTGGGTGGCAGTACCCGTATGCCATTGGTTCGAAGCAAGGTCGAGGAGCTGTTTGGGACTCAACCACACAGCGAATTGAACCCTGATGAAGTGGTGGCGTTAGGCGCGGCGGTGCAAGCAGATATTCTTGGGGGCCACAACAAAGAAATTCTTCTATTAGATGTCACGCCCCTATCCCTTGGTATTGAAACGATGGGTGGGGTGATGAGTGCGCTTATCCGTCGCAATACGACGATTCCTACCAGTGCGAAGGAAATGTTTACGACTTATGTTGATGGACAAACGTCAGTAGACATTCACATCCTTCAGGGCGAACGAGAATTAGTGAAGGACAATCGGAGTCTGGCCAGATTCCAATTGAAAATGCCGCCTCTCCCTGCGGGGGTTCCTCGTGTTGAAGTCACCTTCCTGATCGATGCGAATGGCATTTTGCATGTGACGGCAAGAGATATTCGTACGAGTGAGGCGCAGTCTGTGCAAGTGAAGCCCTCACATGGACTGAGCGATGACGAAGTGGAAGGGATGATTCGAGATTCGTTTAAATTTGCGGAGGAGGATATTAAAACCCGGCAAGTGATCGAAGCCCGCACGGAAGCGAATGCGATAATTGTGGCGACTCAGAAAGCGTTAACTCGTGCTTCGAATCTGATTAGCGACAAAGAGAAATCTGGTATTCAGCGGGTGATGCAACAACTGGGTGAAACGCAAAAGGGCGATGATCATCGAGCCATCCGGGCGGGCATCGCTGAGGCTGAAAAAGAGACGCATCATTTGGCGGAAGTGTTAATGGATGCGACCTTGAAGGAAGCTCTCGAAAGTAAAAATGTTTCAGAATTTGTGAAGTAAGGGTAAGCCCGTGATACGGAAACGTCATACACACTAAGAGGACATCATGGCGCAAGATCTCAAATGGACGGATACTGAAGACCTTGGTATCCGGTTACAAGAAGAACATCCAGACCTTGACCCGTTAACCGTGCGGTTCACCGATTTGCATGCCTGGGTGGTGGCCCTTCCAGAATTTAAAGATGATCCGAAAGCCTCCAATGAGAAAAAACTGGAAGCGATTCAAATGGCCTGGCATGAAGAATTCCTTGATGCCAAGGAGTAGTGAGAGGCCTTGGCCCATCATCTGGCCGGTAGGTGAAGGACTCTTAAAATGAAGAGAGTTGGCTGGAAGAGCTTGAATCCATCCGATCAAATTCAAAAAAATCCATTGGATTAGCTGTCTTCGCGGCGGCTTTCTCGGGTTCTGTCCCCTTTCGAAACACCTCTGTACTAATATTCCGGCTTGATTTTGTGGGGAGGTCTCCTGTAGTCGTATCGATCTGGGCGAACTGAATGCCTTCTGGAATGGTAAATGTCATGACCGGTAGATTCCGCAATGCCTGCTCCATAAATTCGGTCCAGATTGGAAGGGCGGCGTGAGCTCCAGATTCCAAGCGACCTAAGGTTCGGACTGAATCAAATCCTACCCAAACCCCTGTGGCTAAATTAGGGGCATAACCGACAAACCAGGCATCGTTGTACCCGTTGGTCGTTCCAGTCTTTCCAGCCAAGGGGCGCCCGATCCGTTTGGCCCGGCGTCCGGTTCCACTCTGGATGACATCCATGAGCATGTTGGTGGTCAGGTAGGCATTTTCCTGGGACATGGCCTGCCGTGGTTCAAACAGGTGTTGTTCCAGAATTTCCCCGTTCACATCTTTCACGAGCGTAATGTGGTAGGGGCGCAACCACATGCCCTGATTGGAAAAGACGCCGTAGGCCGAAGTAATTTCCTGGAGAGTCACGCTGGAGGACCCAAGGGCGAGAGACAAGTCTTGACTGAGCGGACTTTGAATACCCAATTGGCTGGCCACATTTACGACTTCAGGGACGCCAATTTGTTCAAGGAGCCGAACCGTGGCGGCATTACGCGAATGCCGCAGGGCTTCGCGAAGCGTAATAGTGCCATAAAACCGTTTCTCGTAATTTTCTGGTTTCCACACTCGATCAAGTTCTTCATCTTGGTAGACCACCGGGGCATCCAAAATTAAGGTAGCGGGCGTGAGCCCTTGTTGGAGAGCTGTGGCATAAATGAGGGGTTTGAACGCGGAGCCCGGTTGTCGCCTTGCCGCCACCGCACGGTTGAACTGACTGCGATTAAAGTCGTAGCCACCGGACATGGCCTGAACCGCGCCGGTTCGGGGATCAAGCGCGAGTAATGAACCTTCCACTAGTGGAGTCTGTTCAAGGACGAAGTTGCCGGATTCCAGGTTCCCCTTTTTCGGCAAAACCTCTACGATATCGCCAACTTTGAGAATCTGTCGTGGAGAAAAATCTTTCTGAACGATGGCCGTCCCAACATCGTTGAGGTCCTTGAGTTGGCGTTCCGCCCACT
>JAOUQB010000463.1 GCA_029879555.1 Nitrospirota bacterium
CTCTTCTTTTTCACCCCTTCTTTTTGACTCCGTACGGTAAAATTTGGTCGGGGCGAGCCGATTTGAACGGCCGACCTCTCGCACCCCAAGCGAGTGCGCTACCGGGCTGCGCTACGCCCCGCCAAACACGGTGATGATTGCGTCCATCGATGCATCGACCACATTATGCCGATTGCCGATCTAAGAGTTTTAAGATCCCTTGCAGTTCCATTTTCGCTTTTTCCACACGATCCTTCGGCACCTGCACTGCCTTACTGCCTTTTTTCTTCCGATACCAAAACCGCTTTAGGCCCGCAATCGTATAGCCTTCTTCATACAACATTCGTTTAATTTCAAAAATCGTTTCGATATCAGCTTTTGTATAGATTCGATGTTTACCCTGACTTTTTTTAGGTTTCAAGAATATGAATTCTGATTCCCAAAACCGAAGTACATACGAAGGCAGATTGGTTAACGAAGCCACTTCCCCAATCTTATATCCTACCTTCTCCTCGTGTTTCGTCCCCGCTGCCATGCCTGTTCACACCATGGTCATGATACGCTCTGCCCTTCAGCATTGACATATTGTTTAAAAAGGGCACTTGGCCGGAAGGACACCACCCGACGTGGGGTAATGGCAATTTCTTCGCCGGTCCGTGGATTTCGCCCTTTTCGCTCTCCTTTACTTCGCACCACAAAATTCCCAAACCCTGCAATTTTCACGACCTCTCCTTGTTGAAGCATGGCCTTGATTAAATCCAGGACTTGTTCAACCATTTCCATGGATTCAGCTTTCTGAATTCCAGCGGTTTCGGTGATGATGTCGGCGATGTCCGCCTTTCGCATAATCAGGCCCCCCTGGCAAATGATTGTGAAAGGAGCAAAACGGAACGGGGTTGCCAATCTCTTAGTAGCCCCGAATGGCAGAACGTAACCCCACTCGGCAATCTTGTCAAGAACTTCTTACTTTTCATGGCCTTATCCACAATGAACGAACTAGGGGCACAAGGAGAATAGAAAAGGCAAATTCAGAATTCACCTAGGTTTTTTCACGCATAAGCTTATATTCGATGCTATCCGCCAACGCCTGCCAACTGGCTTCGATGATATTCTCGGATACACCGACGGTCCCCCATTTTTCTTTATGATCCCCGGATTCAATCAACACACGAACACGCGATCCTGTTCCTCGTAGCCCCGTTAAGACCCGAACTTTATAGTCCAAGAGCTTCACCTCTTTGAGTTGGGGGTAGAAATGCTCCAAGGCCTTTCGCAAAGCATGATCAAGTGCATTGACGGGCCCGTCCCCGACTGCAGCCGTATGCTCGACCACCTCACCAACTTTCACCATAATCGTGGCTTCAGAAATCGGCTCTTCATTCGCTTTACGTTTTTCGACAATGATTCGGCATCCAAGCAGCTCAAAAGAGGGCGTATGCGTACCTAACGCTTTCCGCACCAGCAGTTCAAACGAACCTTCGGCCCCTTCGAATTGATACCCTTCATATTCCAAAGTTTTGAGCGACTCCAATAATTCCTTGACCTTGGGATTATCCTGCGGAAGATCCAGCCCAAAGGTTTCGACCTTATTAAACACGGCACTACGCCCGCTATTATCCGAAATCAACACCCGTCGTTGATTGCCGACTTGTTCAGGTCGGACATGTTCGTAGGTGAGAGGATTTTTTTGCACGGCATGAATATGCACGCCCCCCTTGTGGGCAAAAGCGGTATCCCCCACATACGGCTGACGCTTATTGGGAAGCAAATTGGCCATTTCTGCCACATAATGCGAAATGGCTCTGAGGTTGGCTAACTTGCCATCACCCAAGGCCGTCCGACCCATTTTTAATTCCAAATTGGCCATGATGGAACAGAGATTCGCATTACCACACCGCTCACCAATCCCATTGATGGTCCCCTGTACGTGAGTCACGCCTGCCTCAACGGCAACCAAGGAATTCGCCACGCCCATCTCCGCATCATTATGCGCATGGATGCCCAACGGCACGGAACAGTGTTCCCGCGCCATTGACACCATCTCTCGAATCTCCCAAGGCATCGTGCCCCCATTGGTATCACACAAAATAACCCGTTCAGCACCGGCTTTCGTGGCCGCCTCGATAGTTTTGAGGGCATAGTCGGGATCGGTTTTATAGCCATCAAAAAAATGCTCGGCATCGTAAAGCACCGTCCGGCCTTTGGAGCGTAGAAAGGCGATGGAATCTTCAATGAGTTCCAAGTTCGTGTCTAAACTGGTTTCTAAGGCTTCCGTGACATGCAGTGTCCAACTTTTTCCGAAAATGGTGACGATGTCGGTTTCGGCCGAAAGTAACGCCGCGAGCGTTGGATCATCCTTTGCAGAATTTTTAGCTTTTCTAGTGGACCCAAAGGCCACAATTTTTGCATGATGAAGTGGTGTAGATTTGATGACTTGGAAGTACTCAATATCCTTAGGGTTGGCTCCTGGCCACCCTCCTTCGATGTAGTGCACACCTAACTCATCCAACTTGAGCGTGATCCGCACCTTATCTTCGACCGAAAAACTGACATCTTCGGCTTGTGACCCATCTCGCAAGGTCGTATCATAGATTTCAATGTTTGATTTCTGATCTGTCATCGCACTCATGTGTCCATCTTACGCCCATGTCAGGTCTTTGTCGAAAATGCTCGGATCTCTTTAAAGAACTGGCGATCGATCCAACTCAAATTCCTGGTGTAACCCCCGCACAGCCAATTCCATATACTTCTCTTCGATGACACATGAAATTTTAATTTCTGAGGTGCTGATCATCATGATATTG
>JAOUQB010000464.1 GCA_029879555.1 Nitrospirota bacterium
GTCCCAGTCTTTTTCGGGAGATCGCCGAACCAGAGGTGAAACGACGGGTTATTGATCTTGGCTCGAATCTGGCTGGCCGTTCTCCTGAGCAAGCGATCACGTTTTTAGCCGAAGCGCCCATTATTTTGGCGCGATTGCCTTCTCAAGAATGGAAAATCCGAGTGCTAAAATTTGGGTTGCTGATTGTCGACCAGGATTCTGAGGCAGCCATGACCTATTTTCGGCGAGTGCCCGAAGTCTTGGGAATGCAAGGGCAATCTGACGATACCACCGTGTTTGATGCGTGGTTTGCTCAGGGGATGGAGGCCTTGGAATATAGTCTGGAAGCGGGCCGGGCGTTTTTCTCGTTGGAAACACGACAGGCCTGTGCGGTGGTGGAAGAGGCACTGAGCGGGGTGTCTCTCAGGCAGGTGGCGCGTTCTCTGAAAATGTTTGCTATGGCGCTCTGTGGGCAAGAAATCACGTTGGAACCCTTTCCAGGCAGTGGGGTCCCATTAGATCAAAAAGCGGTGGCGGCACATCCAGAACGAGCTCAGATGAGCAGAAAGAATGTAACTATTTACCTTCCCCTCATCATGAAGCGGTCACCCACGCAAGAAGGCAATCGTCGCTGGTACTCCGTCATGGTGGCTCATGAAGTGGGGCATATAGAATTTGGGACCTATCGTCTGTCTCATGAAGTTCTGCAACGTGTGGCGGTGAATGCGAAGGCCCGCTATCAACAGCTAGGCAATATGTCGGACCAGTCGATCCGGACGCTAGGAGACCTCTTTCGTGTCTATCCGCAATCCGGGATCATTCGAGATATATGGGAGATTGTGGAAGATGCCAGAGTTGATTTTTTGCTGAAACAGGAATATCCAGGATTGCAGGAAGATCTCGCTATCTTAACGAAAGAAGCCATTCAGACCCGCACCTTTTCGCATGGAATGACGGCGCGGGAGATCGTGTTAGACGCCTTGCTCTTGTATTATTCAGGACTGACCAAAGATGACTTTTCGCGCCCTGGTCTTCAAGAGGTGATTGACGAGGTGTGGGCGATTGCACAAACAATTTTACGCCCAACGGCCACAGTTGATGACGGCATCGAGTTGGCTGATCGTCTGTACCAAGAATTAGAGGCTCGGATTGGGACGTTCGTGAAAGATCCAGATGAGGATCGGCGTGACGACCTTTCTGAAGAGACCTCGGCTTCTGAAGCAGGGCGACAACATGAAGCGACTGAACATTTGGAAGAAGCGTATCAACCAGTCCTCAATTGGGAGTTCCGGGGAGTGTTAAATCCGGATCAGATTGAGGCACAGGATCAGCAGACGTCGGAGGCAGAGTCTGCGGGTCAACAAGCGGGCGGAGGTCTTTCAGAAGGCAAGGGGGAGCGCTCCTCATTTGGTCGCCAACAACATGCTCCTCCTGAACAGTCTCAATCATCGCCAGACCCGCAAAAGCCGTTGTTTGGGGATTCTCCTCTCCAGCAATGGTTTCAACCGAATCTTCATCCGCAAGATGGGCGTCACGGCACCCCGTTAGGTCATGGAAGATTTGTGTACGACGAGTGGGATGGAATGATTCGTGACTATCGACCGCAATGGTGCCAAGTGGTCGAACAGGCGGGTGTCGAAGGTCCGCCAGAATTTGTTGATGAGACGTTGGCCACTTATGGGCCGATGGTCCGCCTTATTCGGCGCTACTTTGAAACCATTCGCCCCGAGGCGTTCCGACGATTAGGTCGACAGTCCAATGGAGAAGATATCGATCTGGATGCGTTAGTCAACTGGATGGTGGATCGGCGTCAGGGGTTGGAACCATCTGATCGAGTGTATTCCACCCGGCAGAAACATGATCGTCAGGTTGCCGTGGCCTTTTTGGTGGACATGAGTGGATCGACCGGGCGTCAAATCGGGTCGCGGGCCCGTCCTGTTATTGACATTGAAAAGGAAGGCTTATTATTACTGTCGGAGGCATTGTCAGCCATCGGTGATCAGTATGCCATCTATGGGTTTTCTGGGCAAAGCCGGCAATCCGTAGATATTCATATTCTGAAGGATTTTGATCAACGATCAGGTGGGCGTGTGGGTTTGAAAATCAGTGGCGTCAAGCCACGGCAACAAAATCGTGATGGGGCGGCCATTCGCCATGCGACCCATCGACTCATACAGCAGGCTGCGAAAGTACGGTTACTCATCTTGGTCAGTGATGGGAAGCCGTTGGATGATGACTATGCGGATGAATATTCGTTAGAAGATACCAAGATGGCCCTACGGGAAGCCCGTCTGAAAGGTATTCACCCCTTTTGTATCACCATCGATCAAGCGCCAACCGACTACGTCAAAAGAATGTATGGCGACATCGGGTTTTTGGTCGTGGATGAAGTGGAGTCCCTTCCAACGAGATTACCCAGAATCTACCAACGATTGACTGCACGGTAAACCTGATAGAGTTGGATTGAAATATCGATGACGAATTCCACACGACCTGAAGTGCCACCCTGGCTCTATAAACTTTTTACGGGGCATCAGTATCCTTATGTTCGGCGTCAGGCTAAATTTGATAAGCCACGTCCAGAAGATGGAGAGCGAACCGAGCCGACACAAGACGATATTCGTGAAAAATTTTGGGAAATCTATCCGCGTTGCACGACCAAAATGTTGCAGGAAGTCAAAGTTGGGATGATCGTGGCATTTAATGAGCTTGGTGGATATGAGGCAGGAACGTATCAGGAATTTGTGGATCATCCTGAAGAATTTTTGGCCAGGGAGTATGGC
>JAOUQB010000465.1 GCA_029879555.1 Nitrospirota bacterium
ACCTGACGAATTATATGTTGACACTCAAAGGCGGGTAACGCCTCTTTCCCATCTGTCACCATCAGGTTTTCTCGAAGGATCCTCCTGGAACTTCTGCACAATCACTCGCAATATCAGGATCGAGGGAAAGCATGCCCGAGACGGGGCGAAATGCTAAACGAGTTTTGAAGAATGTCCGATAGTAGAGGATGTCGTTGGAGTTGAGCGCCCGAACATTCACCTGGCAGGTAAAAAAATATGCCCCCACGACTCTGCTATACGAGCCGTGGGGGAAGACCAATTATCCTTTGCGTTCGCCGCGTAGACCGCTCAGCCAATGTTCCATTTGTTTGCCTGCTGCCTCTCGGCCTCCCAGCCCAAAGGAAAGCGCAATGGCGACCGCAATCGCTCCAAGCGTTAACCCAAACGCCAAATTCACAATATCGTCCGCCAAGCCCATGGCCCGAAGACCCATGGCCAGCACCAAGCCAAGTATTGCGAATCGAGCAATATTGGCTACGCCTGTCGAGTTCGAACCATGAACCCGTACGATGGTGCCATGTGCCAAATTCGCCAGCCAGAACCCAATGGCAATGATGGCACTTCCTAAGAGCACCTGCCCACCAAATTCAATAAACATCGTCACCAGATCGGAAACCTGTTCGAACCCTAACTGGCTGCTCGCTTCCACGACGGCGAACAACATAATAAAGAAAGCCAGAACTTTTCCCACCAACGACGAAGGAGTCATTTGACCGGTAAACGCCTGCCCCATACCCAGCTTGCCTGGAAGCCCATCAAAACCCAGTCCACCCAGCAGGGTCCCCATTAAATGCGAGACTAAGCGAGAAATGGCAAACGCGATTCCCAGGATAATCGTCGCGGCAAAAATATCGGGAATGGCGGCCATCATCCTATTCAACATATCGGTGGCCGCTCCCGTGATCACTTCAATTTCCAGAGCTTGCAGGGCCGCGATCACCGCCGGCACAAGAATCAGGATATACACGACGAGACCAATCAAATGCGACAAGGACATGGTCCCACGCAGCCCGACTTGTTCACCTAATCGGTCTGTGCCGGCAGCCGTCAACAAATTACTCACCAGGTCCCGGACAATCTTGGCCAAAAACCATCCGACCACTCCGATTAACACAGCCCCAAAGAGATTGGGAACCATGCCTAACATCTCGTTGACCATGCCTTGAACCGGTTCCAACAACCCATCAATTTCCAACGTTCCCAAAATGGCTGGAAGAAAGAGCAGGACGATGAGCCAAAAGACGACATTGCCTAAATTATCGCTGATCGGGCGCATCCCGGCTCCTGCGCTCAGCTTGTCATCCAGTGTGGTGGCTTGCAGGGCCTTAGACACAATTGTCCGTAGCACGGTGGCAATCACCCACACGATTAATATTAAAATACCACCGGCCACCAGTTTCGGGACAAAGGCCAACACCTGATCGACTAATGCCCTCAGAGGCCCTGAGACTAATTCCAGGTTTAATGCATTAAAAAATGCCACCAAGACTAACAAAAGGATGAGGTAATAGAGGCCTGCGGCCGTACCCCCTTCAATATCCATTTCAGTACCTGTGGTGGAACGCAATCGCTGATTGACGTTGATCATGCCAAGTCCCTTTTTGACTCCCGCTCTCACCGCCATCGCCACAAACCACCCCAGAATGAGTATCCCCAATGCTCCCAAGACACTGGGAAGAGTTCCCCCGAGCGTTGTTTGCAGCGTCTCAGTCAATTTAGTCATGTCCATCACGCACTCCTTTCAATGAAAATTCACAACGACCAAAAACAAAGTCAACAACCTGGAGAACCACTCTGCAGGCTGATGCTTCAACAGAAAGAAACTTTCTGGCCAATTTATAAAGAGAAAACGAAAGGTAACGATCAAACAGGCGAGAGATTTAACTGTAACAATTCAGATTAACGTGAGTCTACCTGCCATGAAAGGTTTTTCAATCAGCTGGGAATCCTCTTCTATGAGCACTCCAAAATCTGCAATGCCGCACCAATAATGCGGGCTTCCCTCTGGAAGCCCGAAGGTGGCCATCACCTCACCCCTGCGTTTCTTACAGGACGGTTCGTTTCCAAACGCAATTATCTGTTTCCGTCAATGTCTCGCCCTTTTAACCAAGGGTTTTTCTTACGCGGATTTCGCTAGATCTGATGTGCAATGCCCACATTTGACGGCTTTGATGGGAATCGTCATCTGGCAATGCCCACATTCTTTCGTGGTTGGTGCCGCCGGCTTTTCTTCCTCTTTCTTTTTGAGGGAATTCATCCATTTGACCATCATGAAAATCGCAAATGCCACGATCAGAAAATCGACCACGGTTTGGATGAACATGCCATACTTCAACAACACTGGCTCTCCGCCAGGACCAGCGTCACTCAACTTTACAGCCAAACTGGTAAAATCCACACCTCCCATGAGCATGCCGATCGGGGGCATCAGGACATCCCCAACAAACGAAGCGATGATCTTGCCGAACGCACCACCGATGATAATACCAACGGCCATGTCCATGACATTCCCGCGCATCGCAAAATCTTTAAATTCTTGGAGCATTCCGCCCTCCTTAGATGAGAAAGTAAGTAAGATTCAACCGCTTTTCGAGGCTTCGTTGACCCTATGAGCTTATACGCCAATCCCTACCTGGACTCTTCGCATACCCGTTCGAGCCTCGGATGGAGTCGGCATTACTTTTATTTTGCAGCATTCGTCTATCCTGTCTGAAAATTGAATGTTACGCAAGTGGG
>JAOUQB010000466.1 GCA_029879555.1 Nitrospirota bacterium
AATATGGGGCGGCTGATTTAGGCGTCGTGGGCAAGGATGTGTTGTTAGAACAAAGTCCCGATGTGTATGAGCCCGTCGATCTTGGGTTAGGGGTCTGCAGATTGGTGGTGGCTAAACCGAATGGACAATCTCCAGCCCAGCGGTTGTCGTCGAAGATTCGGGTGGCCACAAAGTATCCCAATATCACGGAGCGGTTTTTTAACCAACAAGGATTGCCGGTTGAACTCATCAAATTATACGGCTCCATTGAGCTGGCCCCATTGGTGGGACTGGCCGATCGGATTGTAGATTTGGTGGAAACTGGGGAAACGCTGAAGGCGAACCATCTTGTAGAGGAAGAAATTATCGCCTCGTCTTCGGCTCGATTAATTGTGAATCGGGCAAGTTTGAAATTGAAACATGCGGTGTTGACCGAAGTGATTGCTCGAATCAAAAAGCAGGTGACGAAAGCGCAGACAGTAAGCGCGGCAAAGAAGGGTAGGGGCGGGTGAACATTCTTTCTTGGAAAGATCAGGGATTTGCCAAGGCTGTGGAGGCTGTCTGTCAGCGAGCCACTCAACAAAATGCCAAGGTTGAACAATCCGTCCGAGAGATCTTGGCCAGTGTGCGTCGTGATGGTGATGCAGCCGTTCAACGGTTTACGTGGAAGTTTGATCAGATTCGGATTCGCCCCAACCAATTACGGGTGAGCTCGCAGGCGATAGAAGAAGCCTATTCTGCGCTTCCGAAGGCGGATACGGCGGCCCTCAACTATGCGGCTCGGCGCATTCGAGCCTTTCATCGAAAACAACGACGGTCGACATGGACCTATCGAAAAGACGGCATTCAGCTTGGGCAACTCATCACGCCGCTTGATGCGGTGGGCGTCTATGTGCCCGGGGGAAAAGCCGTGTACCCGTCTTCTGTGCTGATGAATGCGATCCCGGCCAAAGTTGCCGGAGTGAGTCGTGTCGTCATGTGTACGCCGACGCCCTCAGGTTCTATTCATCCTTCCCTGTTAGTCGCGGCTGATATTGCGGGGGTCGATGAAATTTATCGAGTAGGGGGAGTGCAGGCGATCGGGGCCTTAGCTTATGGAACCGCCAGTATTCGCCCCGTGGACAAAATCGTTGGCCCTGGCAATCTGTACGTGGCGACAGCCAAACGTCTTGTTTATGGTCAGGTTGATATTGATATGATTGCCGGACCAAGCGAACTATTGGTTGTTGCCGATTCGACCAGTAATCCCAGTCATGTCGCGGCGGATCTGCTCTGTGAAGCCGAGCATGATGAGGAGGCGTGTGTGTATCTCGTGACTACCTCGGTGGCCTTAGCCAAGCGAACCGTCAAAGAGGTGAATCGCCAATTGAGTGAGTTAGGCCGCCACGAAATTGCGACATGCTCAATTCGGAACCATGCGGCTGCCTTTGTGGTGAAAACCCTTGATGACGCCTGTGTCCTCGCCAATCGCATTGCGCCTGAACACCTTTCGTTGAATATCAACAACGCCTGGGATTATCTTCCTCGCATTCGCCATGCCGGGGCAATTTTTGTGGGGCGGTATACTCCCCCAGCGGTTGCGGATTATGTGGCCGGACCGAATCACGTGTTACCCACCGGAGGGAGTGCCAGGTTTTTTTCCAGTTTAGGTGTAGATGAATACGTGAAGAGGAGTAATGTCGTGGCCTATTCTCAGGCTGCCTTGCTGAATGCTAAACGCGCTGTGGTGCGTCTCGCCTCGCTGGAGGGGTTTGATGCACACAGTCAATCCATGGAGAGTCGATGGACATGAGTCAACAACCTGTTCCCAGATCTGCCTCACAAGAGCGAACCACGGCTGAAACGGCAATTCGTGTGCAATGGGTCCTCGATGGCACGGGGAAGAATACGATCCAGACTTCGATTCCGTTCTTGGATCACATGCTCAACCTCTTGGGTAAGCATGGATTTTTTGATCTCATGGTCGAAGCGAAAGGTGATATCGAGATTGATGATCATCATACGATTGAAGATATTGGGATTGTGATGGGGCAAGTGCTCAATCAAGCGCTAGGAACCAAGGAAGGCATTGCACGTTTTGGCTTTGCCTCTGTCCCGTTGGATGAAACGTTGGCGCAGGTCACAGTTGATTTAAGCGGGCGACCGTATCTGGTCTACAACGTGACATTGCCGACTCGGTATATTAAATCCTTCGACCTGGGACTCTTTGAAGATTTTTTCCAGGCCTTTGTGAGTCAGGGGGGGCTGAATCTCCATATTAACGTGCTCTATGGCAGGAATCCGCACCATATTATGGAGGCCATTTTTAAAGCCTTCGCGAAGGCCTTGGATCAAGCCGTCAGACGAGAAGATCGGATTTCCGGTGTGTTATCAACCAAGGGTGTGTTGTAACCCATGACGAATATTTTCAATGAAAAGACGGATGAGTGGGTAGGTTCATGATCGCGATCATCGACTACGGGATGGGTAACCTTCGTAGCGTGCAAAAAGGATTTGAACGCGTCGGTCATGAAGCCGTGGTCACACGGGATCCGGCCGAGATTGACCGAGCCAGTCATGTCGTCTTACCGGGCGTGGGGGCTTTTGGTGATTGTATGGCCAATGTGACTCGCTATGGGCTCGTGGATCCGATTCACCGTGCGATTCAAACGGGAAAGCCATTTCTGGGTATTTGTGTGGGCTTCCAACTCTTGTTTGCTGAAAGCGAAGAATTTGGGTGTCACAAGGGCTTGGGCTTGCTGCCAGGCAAAGTAAAAGCGATTCCTCTATCGGAAG